>JAZDGR010000121.1:0-6480 GCA_043806735.1 bacterium
GCTTCGGCTTCATCACGCAGCACATCAAACTCAGCCGTCAGGATAAATGCCGGAGGCAACCCGCTGAGATCTTCCGCCAAGATCGGAGAAACCAGAGGATTCATTACATCTTCAGGCATCTGAATATACTGGTTGATATACCATTTCATCAGCTCCACCGGTAACCAGATCCCGGTTCCGAAATCACGGTACGACCGGTTTTCAAAGTCAGTCAGGTTGGTCGCCGGACAAATCAGCAACTGGAAAACCAAGGGGGGGCCTTTGCGGGTTTTCGAGAGTTGGGCAAGCACCGCTGCCATATTGCCTCCAGCACTGTCACCGCCAACCGCAATGCGGGCAGGTTCAGCCCCGATTTCTGCTGCATGCAAGGCAAGCCATTGTAAAACAGCATAGCCCTCTTCAAGAGCTACGGGAAATTTACATTCCGGTGCCAGTCGATAATCCACGGATACGATGATGCAGTGAGCTCCGTGACATAAAGCACCACACAACGGATCGAACTCGCGGGCCTTCCCAACCACCCATCCTCCGCCATGAAAGTAAATCAGGACCGGAAACGGGCCCTCTCCGGACGGGGTGAATATTCTGAGCGGAATCGATCCGTAAGGACCCGGAATCTCGTTCTCTGAAGGGATTATTTCCAACGCGCTTCGGCTCATGAACGCATCGACAATGTTGCGTTCACGTGCAAGTTGAGGAGTTAAATCTGCAAGCGGAGGAAGTTCGGCAACAGCGATGGCTGTCAGGAACTGGATGGCCTGGGGGTCCAGTTCCCCTTCCGTGTAGGTTGGATAAGAAGGGGTTTCCATGGATCGTGGTTACCTGTCGAGGAGTTCAAAGCGGTCTTCTTCCACCGGGACAAACGACCTTCTGAACCGGTTGTAATGATAATAAACCGGCGTTTCGTATCCCTGCGGAAGGTGGTATGCAATGTATTGATTCAAAAAGAAGTCGTAAAGATAGCTCGCATGGATCTTCCCCAGATATCCCGCCATATCGTAAATTCCGCTGAGGGCAAGCGAATCGATCCGGTAATGGTATTGAACATTGAGGCTGAAAGGGTCAATCCCGAAATTCCCTGCCACATCATCGTTAGCCATGTGAGAGGTGTAGAGTGCCGTTCTGGATCCTTTGGAACTGTTCAGTTTGCTGAGTTCTAGCCACACGGAAACATCGACCGCATTCAGCTCAAATCGTTTAATGAAAAGGGTATCAGAGAAATATTCCTCATCTTCATACGGGTATGTGTATTCATCCACCTGCAACTGGGCTATGTTGACCACGTAGGACTGTGGTTGCTGCATCAGGAAAGAATCTACCGCCGAATCGAGGTAGACCGTAAAATGCAACCTGCGCAATTCGTCGAGAAAGTTGTTCATATAGATCTCCAGGAAGGTCGAATCACTGAGGTACTGTACGAAATCGCTTGACCAGAACAGGGCGGAATCCTGCTGGGCTTCATTCATGTCGGCAAACCCATCAATCCGCTCCCCTTTGTGATTGTATTTATAGAGAAAATCAGGGGCCATCACAAGCAGGTTGAAATCGGGCGGAGATTTGTGAAATTCTTGAGCCAGCTTGTATTCCGGCGTACAGGAACCGAGTAGAATAACCAGGGTCAGGAAAGAAACCACGGAAAAAATCTTCATACTCCTAAAACTAGTTTTTCCATTTTTTATTATTTCTTCTCCGGATTCTCCTGTTCCCGGGAACTACTGTGCATCTGGTCGCCAAAAGCTTTTCCGAACTCCCGGCATTGACGGATAGTCTCTTTGTGGGGAGTAAATTTCACCATCAGGCCTTCACAAACCACATTCAATCGAAGGTTCTCCATTACCGAATCGATGATACGGGCTGCCTCGCCGCTCCAACCGTAAGACCCGAAGGAGGCAGCCGGTTTGTTCCGGTCCCGGATGGGATTGATCAGTGCAAACACCTGGTAGACGGGCATCAGGATATTCTGGTTGAAGGTGGGGCTGCCCAGGATGATGCCTGCCGCTTCGATGATCTTTTGCTCCAGCACAGGCAGTTCCATCTTCTCGATATCGCACAGATCCACCTCGAAATCGCCAGCCATCCGGATGCCCCGGGCGATCTCTTCCGCGATCAGGCCAGTATTCTGATAAGCCGAAACGTAAGCAATGAGAATGCGGTTTGGGACCGGAAAGTCAAGCGCTTCGTTTGCATATTGTTCCGAAAGATCGACATACTTTTTCCAGTTTTTCCGCAGGATCGGGCCATGTCCCGGACAAATTACCTCCACCGGCAAAGGACGGATCCGGCAGATCGCCTGGATCATGAATTTACTGTATGGCTTCATGATCACATGGAAATAATAGCGGAAGGCGTCGTCAAAGTCCCCTACCCTGTCGTCAAACATTTCGGGGTGGGTATAATGACAGCCAAACGAATCACAGGTAAAAAGCACACGGTCCTCAACAAACCAGGTATAGATGGAATCGGGCCAATGCAGGTTGGGAGCCCCGATAAATTTCAGGGTTTTATTTCCCAGGTCGAGGGTTTGGCCGTCTTTTACAATCAGGTGAGGAAACTCGCTGCCAAGTTGATCTTTCAGGTAACGAATGGCATTTCCGCTCCCGACGACCGTAACATTAGGCGCTATTTTCAACAGTTCGCCCAGCGTACCGGAGTGGTCGGGCTCCGTATGATTCATCACAACATACCTGATCTCTTCGGGATTGACCACCCGGCGGATCTTGGCAAAGTAGGGTTCACGGAATTTTGCCTTCGTTGTATCGATGATCGTTTTTTTCGCCGCGTTGATGAAGTAGGAATTATAAGTCGTCCCATACTTGGTCTCCATCACCACGTCGAACGTCACCAGTTCCGGGTCCAGCACCCCGATCCAGAAGACATCGCTGGTCACCTCCAGGATCGTGTCATTATTGCCATCAATTGCCATTTATTGCCATTTATTGCCATGAATAATCTCTCTGTTCACTGTTCACTGTTCACTTTTCACTAACTAAAGCTCCAGCTCCATCTGCTTCCCGTCGCCGGTTTCTGGTTGCTGGTTGCCGGGGACTGGTGACTGGTGATTGGTGACTGGGGACTGGTTGCCGGTTGCCGGTTGCTTGTTGCTGGTTGCCGGTTTCGGTTTTTTAGTCTCGGCCTTTGCGCCTTGAACCTTGCGCCTAGAACCTTGAACCTCTGACTTTGAACCTTGAACCTCACTGCCAACTGCCAACTGCCCACTGCCAACTTCCTCCTCCATCCACACCAGCTTCTTCACCGGATAATTGGTCAGCCGTTTGCCCTTGGCTTTGTAGCTTTTCACCCCGATAAACCCGGCCACACTGATCATCTCTTCTTCCGACCCTTTGGTTTTCTGCTTCATGTCGAAGAGAACCTGTAACCTGGGCAAAGGATCCGTGCTTAGGGAAACAAAATTATCATCCCTGTCGATAAACTCCAGCTTCTTGTCGGACAGCTCCACCTGAAACCTCTTTATAAAGTATAGTTTTGCATCAGCATCCTGGTAAATGACCGAATAGATCCGTTTCGGATCATATTTTTCGATCCGCAACATATCCTCGTCAAAGTGGGTGGAGAGGTCGAAGGAGGTGAGTCGGAAGGTCCCTGACCGGTTAAAGGTGATGATCTTATCCGAACCCGAGAAGGCTCCGAGCAGGATTCCGCGTTCTTCGGTGTTGAGCCGCAGCACGGTGTCGTCGTACCAGATGTTGAGCGACCCCAGCGTTGAAACGCCTTCCTGACGGATCTCGATCTTTTTGACCGGATTTTTGGTCAGGGTATTGCCGATGGAACTCCTGCCCTTGATGGCAAGTCCGGCAAAATCGTAATCGAAGGAAATCTTTTTAAGCCTGGGTTTGGGTTTCAGATCTACCTTCACCACTTCCGCTTCCCCGTTTGGGTTGGCCGAGAAATAGAGCACCCTGGATCCGGGGGTACCTTTGGTCAGATGGTACTCTTTATCGCGCGTCACGCCGGGAACGGCAAACCGCTTCACCATGATCTTCCCGTTCTTCCCGTCGCGATAGATGACATTGTAAACCGTACGCGTGTCGTTCTTCTTATACACCTGGATATGGATGAGGTTTTCTCCCACAAATACCTTGTCAACCACCTTGGTAACCATAAAGGTTCCGTCTTCCCTGAAGACGATGATATCATCAATATCAGAGCAATCACATATGTAATCATCCTTACGGAGGGAAGTTCCGGCAAAGCCCTCTGCACGGTTAACATACAGCTTCTGGGTTGCTGCTGCAACTTTCACGGCTTCAATGGTATCGAAGTTACGGAGCTCTGTCTGACGCTCCCGGTTTTTGCCGTATTTCTTCCGGATCTGCCGGAAATAGTCGATCGCAAAATCGATCAGGTGTTCCAGGTGATTCTGTACCTCTTTCATCTCCATCCGGATGCCGTTTATCACCTCATCGGTCTTGTTCGAATTGAACTTTGAGATCCGCTCGATGGGGATTTTCCGGAGCCGTTGAATATCTTCGGGGGATACCGGCCTGATAAACAGGTATTCAAAGGGTTTCATCCCTTTCCGGATGGCCTTGTCGATCTCTTCGTCGGTCTTGCATTTCTTGATCAGCTCGTAGACCTCCTGTTCGATGAAGATCTTCTCCACGGATGCATAATGAAGCTGTGAGTTAAGCTCCTCCAGCCTGATCTCCAGTTCTTTCCGGAGAAGCTCCGCCGTATGGGCAGTGGAGATCTTCAGGATTTCGGTTACCCCGAGGAATCTCGGTTTCCCCTCTTCGATCACGCAGGAGTTAGCCGAGATCGGGACTTCGCATTGGGTAAAGGCAAAGAGTGCATCCATCGTGGTATCGGGCGACACCCCGGGCGCCAGGTGGATGAGGATCTCCACATCTTTTGCCGTGTTGTCGTCGATCTTCCGGATCTTGATCTTCCCCTTGTCATTGGCAGAGAGGATGGAGTCAATAACCGATTCGGTAGTGGTGCCGAACGGGATCTGGGTGATCACCAGGGTCTTTTTGTCGAGTTGACTGATCTTCGCCCTCAACCGGACCTTCCCTCCTCTCACTCCGTCGTTGTACCTGGAAACATCGGCCAGTCCTCCCGTCGGGAAATCCGGAAAGAGTTCAAACTCTTTCCCCTGAAGAATCCGGATAGAGGCATCTATCAGTTCGTTAAAATTGTGGGGGAGGATTTTTGAGGCCAATCCCACCGCGATGCCTTCGATGCTCGATGCCAGCAACAGGGGGAATTTGACCGGGAGGGAAACCGGCTCTTTATTCCTGCCGTCGTAGGACGCTTTCCAGGTAGTGGTTTTGGGATTGAAAGCAACTTCCAAGGCAAATTTCGAAAGCCGCGCCTCGATGTACCTCGGCGCGGCTGCGCTGTCGCCGGTATGGATATTGCCCCAGTTCCCCTGGGTATCGATCAGCAGATCTTTCTGGCCGATCTGCACCAAGGCATCCCCAATGGAGGCATCTCCGTGGGGATGGTATTTCATGGTATGCCCGATGATGTTGGCGACTTTGTTGAACCGGCCATCGTCCAGCTCTTTCATGGCGTGGAGCAGCCGGCGCTGGACCGGTTTCAACCCATCCTGGATCTCCGGAACTGCCCGTTCCAGGATCACGTAGGAGGCGTAGTCGAGAAACCAGCTCTGGTACATGGCATCCAGGTGAACCGCCTCCCGCAGTTTCCCGGATTCCAGCTCGGGGTGTTCGCCGTTTAGATTATGCTCTTCAGACAAAGTTGGTTGGCAGTTGGCAGTTGGCAGTTGGCAGTTTCGTGAAACATGAATTACTATTCACTAATCGCCACTCGCCACTTGATTTGAAGCACAAAGTTAGTATTTCCCTGAAAAGCGGAGTGAGGTGTTTATAAAATTATCGTTTGTTTTACGGTTGATAAATCCTCGCATTATCGCGGTAACCGGTTGCCGGATTGCTGTACCAATCGAGATAGATAAAGCCGGAGGACTCTGCCCATTCAGCAAAATGGAGGTAGGTAGCCGTGATGATGGAATATTCAATGGGGTAATCAAACGTTCCCGGGAAATCCAGAGCCCAGGGAAGGTTGGTACTGGTCCTGTAATACCTGGACAATCCGGGATTGCTTGCGTCATCCTTTGTTCCAAGCATAGCAATAGAGGGAAAAATCAGATGCCACATAGCTTCCGCCTATGACCGAGATGGTTATTTCAATCGGGACCGGCGTCACATAGGGCTCACCCAACTCGGTGTTGGAGAATCCGGGCATCAGGTCGGAGGTATTATCAAATACGATGATGGTCGGTTTGGTCTGACCGGCTTCTGTATGATTGGCATTCAGGGTGATGATTCCTTTCAGAAGGGAGTAGCCGGTCACCGTATAATCCGATGGCGATACCCCGGCGGCATCGGGCAACTGGAATCCGAATCCGTTCAGGAGGCTTGCCCCGTTCGCCCGGACCGTGAAGGTACTAAAAATTTCCTTTACTTTGTTGGCGGCATTGGTCACTGTCTTGAACCG
>JAZDGR010000122.1:0-2193 GCA_043806735.1 bacterium
GTAATCAGAGATGCCTGTTAAGCGGCAATTTTACAAAAAAAAACGGTACCTGATCCCGGCAATCCTGGCTCTTTTTACAGGATTCCTGGTTCTCTGGTACTGCCTGGCGACTTCTCTAAAGCCACCCAAACCCGCAGATATGAGTCCGCTGGATGCTGTGGTCCTACAGCCTGATTCCGGATTTTACACCTGCAACGAAAGCTGGCTTAAACAGAGTCAAACCGGACTTTGGGAATTGTACCTTCAAGGCTCCCCGTTCGAACGTGGCGTAGTGAATGGAAAACTCACGAAACAACTGATCTTTGAACAGGAAGATGCCTTTGTGAAACAGATCCGGAAACTGGTTCCGTCTGCTTTCTATCAACGGTTCCTGAAGTACTTCATCTATTGGTTTAACCGGAAACTGGACCGTTACCTGATGGATGAATTCAAACAAGAGATCTATGGCATCTCGTTCTCGGCCAGCGATTCTTTCAACTTCATCGGGACCCCCTACCAGCGGCTGCTCAATTACCATTCGGCCCATGATATCGGCCATGCCCTGCAGGACCTGATGCTGGTAGGGTGTACTTCGTTTGGCGTATGGGATGAGTACAGCCGTGACTCTTCGCTGCTCATCGGCCGTAATTTCGATTTCTACCTGGGGGATGATTTCGCCAGAAACAAAATCGTGTGTTTCGAGAAACCCGACAATGGTTATGCATTTATGATGGTGACCTGGGGCGGGATGATCGGAACCGTTTCTGGGATGAACGAAATGGGGCTTACCGTGACGATCAATGCAGCCAAATCGAAGATCCCCTTTTCGGCCAGGACCCCGATTTCGATCCTTGCCCGGGAGATCCTCCAGTATGCAGCTTCCATCAGCGACGCTTACCGCATTGCAGAGGAGCGGAAGACGTTTGTTTCCGAATCGCTGCTGATCGGATCGGGCGACGAAAACCGGGCCGCTATCATCGAGAAAGCCCCGTTCGGCCTGGCGCTTTACGAACCTCCGAAGCATTACCTGATCTGTACAAACCATTTTCAATCGGGATCTTTCAGGGACGATCCGTTAAATCAGGAGAATATCCGGGATCAGGCATCAGCTTACCGATATAGCCGCGTTGCTCAGGAGATCGGCCATCTGTCCCCGATGGACGAAACAAAAGCGGCTTTGCTGCTCCGTAATCAGCAGGGATTGAACGACATCGATATCGGGATGGGAAATGAAAAGGCAATTAACCAGCTGATTGCCCACCATTCCATCATTTTCAAACCCGGGGAACGACTCGTGTGGGTCTCCACTTCTCCCTGGCAAATCGGCGAGTACGTCTGTTACGACCTGACCAAAATATTTCATACTTTTGCACCACTGCGACAGCGGGTTGAGGTCACGGAAGAAAAGCTGAAAATCCCGGCCGATCCATTCGAAAGTTCAGACCGGTACCGTCAGTTTCTTCGTTTCAGGGAAATGCGGTCCATGCTAATAAAAGTTCTGAAACAGACCGATACAATCCGGTTAGACAGTCTGTTCTTTGCCGCATTTCAGTCCACAAATCCCAGTTTCTACGAAGTCTGGTCGCTAAGCGGCGATTATTACGTAAAAACGGGAGATCTGAACGACGCGATTTCCTTATACCGGAAAGCATTAACATTGGAGATCCCCAGGTGGAGTGAAAAAGAGAAGATCATCCGCAGCATGACGAAAAGTATGGTCAAGTAAACCGGACAACCGAATGAAATTCAAATTAATATATCCCCGCTGGGAAAAACTGGAAGGACAAACCACTTTTAACCTGCCGCCGCACGGGCCTGTTGTAATGGCAGCTGATATCCCCGGAGATGTGTCGATCGACTTCACCGACGAAAACGTGGAAGAACTTGTGATTGACGATTCTCCCGATTTTGTTGGGATCTCAATGATGCTTACCACGCAGGTGAAACGGGGCTGGGCCATTGCCGACCAGTACCGCAAACTGGGGAAAAAAGTCATCTTCGGAGGAATCTCTTCCATGTTGCATGCGGAGGAGACGATGCTTCATGCCCATTCGATCTTCCTGGGGGAAGTGGAAGGCCGCATGCAGGAGGTATTTGATGACTTCCTCAGGAATTCCCTGAAGAAGGTCTATAATTTCATGGCCAAACCGCCCGATATGAGTCTGGTTGGTCCGGCCAACCGGTCCATCCTCAAGAAAGACAACTATTATCACA
>JAZDGR010000123.1:0-12546 GCA_043806735.1 bacterium
CTGAAAGCGAGAACTGCCGCTATCTCCGTGATGACTTCCTGCTTCAGGGCTTTCTGTGTCCCGAACTGGTTGGAACCGCTCACGTCGATCAGCAACATCACCGTCAGCTCACGCTCTTCGTCAAACACCTTGATGTAGGGGTGGTTGAAACGGGCTGTCACGTTCCAGTCGATGTTCCGGATATCGTCGCCATACTGATATTCGCGCACTTCACTGAAAGCCATACCTCTCCCTTTGAAGACGCTGTGGTACTGTCCCGAAAAAATCTGGTTGGACAATCCCCGTGTCTTGATCTCTATCTTGCGGACTTTCTTGAAAAGTTCTGCGGCTTCCATTTTAATATAGTGATGTGGTGATGTGGTGATGTGGTGATACAGCGCTTTTCACGATACCACTATATCACCATCTCACCATAATTCTCTTATGGTACTTCAACAGTATTTAAAATTTCATTGATGATATCTTCCGAGGTGATGTTTTCGGCTTCAGCTTCGTAGGTAAGGCCGATCCGGTGGCGGAGCACATCGTGAGCTACAGCCCTGATATCTTCGGGAATCACGTACCCACGGCGTTTGATAAAGGCGAATGCTTTGGCTGCCAGGGCGAGGTTGATGCTTGCACGCGGGGAGCCGCCATAGCTGATCAGCCCTTCAAATTTTTTCAGTTTGTATTCGGCCGGGAAGCGGGAGGCAAAGACGATATCTATGATGTAGTTTTCAATCTTCTCGTCAAGGTAAACCTCTCTCACCACAGAGCGTGCCCTGATGATATCTTCGGTCTTCAGTACCGGTTTGGTCTCCGGGAATTCGTTGGCGATATTCTGACGGATGATCAGCTTCTCCTCCTTCTTATCCGGGTAGCCGATGACGACCTTCATCATGAAACGGTCCACCTGGGCTTCGGGAAGCGGGTAGGTTCCCTCCTGCTCGATCGGGTTTTCGGTGGCAAGCACGAGGAATGGTTCGTCGAGCTTAAAGGTCTCCTCCCCGATGGTAACCTGCCTCTCCTGCATCGCTTCAAGCAGGGCCGACTGCACCTTTGCCGGGGAGCGGTTGATCTCGTCGGCCAGGATGAAGTTGGCGAAGACGGGGCCCTTTCTGACCCTGAACTCCTCCTTCTTCTGGCTGTAGATCAGCGTCCCGATGAGGTCGGCCGGCAACAGGTCGGGGGTAAACTGGATGCGGTTGAACTTCGCATCGATGGTGTGAGCCAGCGATTTAATCGCCAGGGTCTTGGCCAGTCCGGGCACCCCTTCAAGCAGGATGTGCCCATTCGAAAGAAGTCCGATCAGCAGTCGTTCGATCATCTGTTTCTGGCCGATGATCACCTTATGCATCTCCATGGTGAGCAGGTCGACAAAAGCGCTTTCCTTCTGGATCCGTTCATTCAATTCTTTAATATCCGTTTCAACCATATTTCAATTTTTTGAGTCAGCAAAATTAGTAAATGAAAAAAAAAGTCAATGATTGCAGTTGTTAATAATTGTTAAGCCATCCGTTAAAATGTTGTTAAAGATTCCCAGGAAAACCGGTCTATTCATGATGGTAAACCTCGTTTCGCAGGATCGTCAGCGCCCGGTAGAGCTGTTCGGTAAAGATCAGCCTGACCAGCTGATGAGGAAACGTCATCTTTGATAAGGATAGTATAAAATCGGCCCGGTTTCGTACCTTTTCATCAAACCCGAACGCCCCTCCGGTCACAAATACCAGGCTCTTGCCTCCGCTCAGAAACCGCTGGTTCAGGAAAGAGGCGAACTCTTTTGACGGGAACTGTTTTCCCCGTTCATCCAGCAGAACTACAAAGTCTCCGTTCTCCAACTGCCTCAGAATGAGTTCGCATTCTTTTGAGATTATTTCCCGGATGCTAAGGGTGGATGCATGTTTCAGGGATGGGACTTCCCGGATCTCAAAAGGCGCATACCGTTTAATCCGTGAAGCGTAAACCTCTATCCCTGTCTGAACGATGGATTCGTCCGTCTTTCCCATACAGAGCAACCGGATCTTCACGGGCTGAAATTTCTCGTAAAGGTCGGAATTATCCCGTAATTTTGTATGTTTGCTTTATGAGAATATATATAATGGTATGGCTGGCTGTCTTTCTTTTTCAGGGTCAGCAACCAGCGCAAACGGTTTCTGACCAGGTGGTTTCTGCACTTGCCCGGAACGACATGGGATCGCTGCTCACCCATTTTCATTCGATGGTGGATCTTCAGATCCCCGGAACCGACGGGGACTTCAGCAACACCCAGACCGCCATGGTGCTGCGGAAATTCTTTGCGGATCATCCGGTAAGTTCCGTGAAGATCACGAAAGAGGGGATCCACAGCGATAACAGCTGCTATTCGCTGGGCGAACTTGTTTCGGGAAGCCAGAAATACCGGCTCTACTTTGTGACACGGGAGGCCGGCGGGAAACATAAAGTCCATTTGTTTCAACTGACGGAGATATTTTGAGTTTTTAATTTTTACCAAAATGGATCTGGACAAACTTATCGAAGAAGCCTTGAAGGAGGACATCGGCGAAGGGGATCATACTTCTCTGGCGGTCATTCCTGAAGGGAAGGCAGGGAAAGTCCGGTTGTTGATCAAAGAGAATGGGGTTCTGGCGGGAGTATGGGTGGCGGAAAAGGTCTTCCGGAAGCTGGATCCCAGTTTGAAGATGACCATCTACAAGCCCGACGGCACATTTGTGGAGATCGACGATGTGGCATTCACGGTGGAAGGAGATATCCGGTCCATTTTAGCGGCCGAACGCACGGTCCTGAACTTTATGCAGCGCCTGAGCGGGATCGCCACCCATACCTACCGGATGGTCAGGGAGATAAAAGGGACGCAAACGAAGATCCTCGACACCCGGAAAACCACTCCGTTGCTGCGAGAGCTGGAGAAATATGCGGTTCGCCTGGGCGGAGGGGAAAACCACCGGTTCGGTTTATACGACATGATCCTAATCAAGGACAACCATGTGGATTATGCAAGGGGAGTCGAACATGCCATTGAAGCCGTGACCGGATACCTTACACAGACGGGAAAAAAACTTAACGTGGAGGTGGAGGTCAGGGATTTTGAGGAGTTGCTGGATGCGTTAAATTCCGGCCATATCGACCGCATCATGCTGGATAATTTTTCCGTGGAGGATGTGGCATCCGCGGTTCAGTTGGTGAACGGCCGTTGTGAATTGGAAGCTTCGGGCGGCATCACGTTGGAGAATGTGAGGATGTATGCCGAAACCGGTGTCAATTATATCTCTATGGGCAGCCTGACTCATCATATCAAGAGTTTGGATATGAGTTTGAAAGCAGTGATCAAACGGTTTTACGATGATGCCCCTGACCTCCCGGAAAATTAGTAACTGGTTCACAGGTTGGAAACCAGTAGTGTTTCTGGTCAGGGCCTCTAAACGGATTATTCTTCCGGGATTCGATGGATTGCCGCTCTACGATGTTACGGTTTTCTTCTTCCGGGGATTGAGCAAAGGATATATCACATCACGGGCCTCGGCCATCTCGTTTTCCTGTTTCATGGCCATCTTTCCTTTCCTGATCTTTCTATTTACCATCATTCCATTCATTCCGATCCAGAATTTCCAGCAAGTGCTTCTCGACCTGATCCGCAATTTCATGCCGCAAACCGGCTATGAAACCGTTCGGGAGACCATGGTGGATATCATTACCCGTCAGCGCAGCGGATTGTTGTTCCTGAACCTCATCCTCACACTCTATTTTTCCACCAATGGTATCAACAGCCTTATCGAAGCTTTCAACAACACGACCCACGACATTGAGACACGGACCACCGTCAAGCAGTACCTGATTTCGATTGTTCTCGTCCTGATCCTCTCTTTCCTGCTGATCCTGGCGATCGGACTGATGACCTTCGGGTCGATGCTGCTGGCGCTGATCCTTCCGGATGTCCTACTTCAGGGTTCCTTTTACCTCGTTTCCCTTGAGGCTCTCCGCTGGCTCATCATTCTTGTTCTGCTGTTGATGGCTATCTCCTTCCTTTATTACCTGGCGCCCGCCAAACGGGCCAATTTCCGGTTTATCTCGGCCGGTTCGCTGCTGGCAACCCTGCTGGTGATCCTCACTACCCTGGGATTCAACTATTACGTGGATAATTTCTCCAAGTATAACGTCCTCTATGGATCTATCGGAACCCTATTGATCGTGCTAGTCTGGATTTACATGAACGCCATCAGCCTCTTGATCGGGTTTGAACTGAACGCCAGCATCCTGAATGCAGGGGTGGACGGGCAAGCGATATCAGCTCCCGCCTATAAGCGAACCACACGAGGATCACACTGATCAGCAGTTGGCCGGCATGGAAAAGGATGCGGGTTTGTTCTGTAATGATGGCTTCGGAGGCGATCGCGACTCCCATGAAAATCAGCGGAAGGTAGAGAATTTTCCAGCGGTTGAAGCGGTATTGAAACACCTTCCGGCTTTCGAGGTAGAGGAGAAAGGCCTGTAAAGGTTTGACGAGAAAGTTGACCCATACCGCGCCCATCAGTCCGATGTATTTCACCAGCAGAATGGCGGCGACGATCTCGAACAGGGCGCTGATCGCAAAAACCCGAGGAAGTGCTTTGGTTCGCTTAAAGAACATCAGGGGCGCCATGAACATATAGAACCACACGCGGGAAGCATATCCGGCTGCCAGGATAGCAAGCAGAGAGAATGCCTGGTAGTAGATCTCTTTTGTGATTACCAGCGGGATCAGGATGGGGGCCAGCAGCACAAACACGGGGATCAGAAGCAGGATAAAGGCAGTGAGCCCGTTATAGTACCGGTTCACCTCGAGGGTACTTCCGCGCAGGTTCTGATCTTTCCAGATGCCGTAAACCTTGGGATTGACTGCATTGACCAGCCCCACCAGTAAAAGCTCAATGCCAAGAACCAGTTTCACACCGAAGTCGTAGATTCCCACATAAGCAGGGTCGTCCATAAACCGCAGGATGACAAACCGGTCAATGTAGTTCACCACCCATGTAAGAAGGGCATAGAGCATGAGGGGGGAGGTGAAGTTAATAATTTTTTTGAGATAGGTTGAATCCCAATAAATCCCATATTCAATTCCCAGGAGAATCAGGCACAAAGAGGCGGAAATGATAGCTGGGATCATCCGTCCGACAATAGGTCCGTAGAGCGTAAATGGGAAAAGGTACAGGATGATCAGGGAGGCAGATATCGTAATCAGGAAGTTGGAAATATTTAGCCAGAAAAACCGGACAGGTCTCTGCTGATTCACGAGCAACGCAGAATAGGTCTTAAAAACACCGTTAAAAACTGCTGAGATAATGGTGAACAACCCAAACGGGATCAGCTCCAGTATATCTCCTCCGCTGAAAGTCAGATCAAATAACTGAATCCCCCCCAGTGTGAACATCAGAAACACTACTGCTCCGCAAACGGTCATTCCGATGAAGACTGTGCCCAGGAATCGTTTCAGCAATTCTCTGTCATCTTTATAATCAAAATACATAACTCCGGCCGACATATCCAGTCCGAAGGAGGAAAGGATCTGAATGAAATACATCAGGCTAATAAACAGCGCATTCAACCCAAACTGGGCCGGTGTAAGGTAAGCAGTGAACCAGGGAATCAACAGGAAACCGGAAGCGTATGGGAGAGCCCCTACAATGGTGTATATCAAAGAGGATTTAAAGAACGTGCGGGAGATCATGTCAGGAAATCAATTTATTAAAAATATCCTTCATTCGTTCTTCTCTTAACTCCAAAGAAAAGTTGGTTTTAGCATGCCTAATGGCTTCTTTCTCTGTATTCATGGACAATGCTTTATACATCCCTGCTTCCAGCTCTCCTATTTCCCTGTGATGGATAATCACACCCGTTTTTCCAATGGCATCCGGGATCCCGTTGACATTAGAACCGATGGGAATGCACCCGCAAAGCATTGCTTCATTAAGTGTATTTGGCATTCCTTCAGTGATGGATGCCTGTATAAAAACCTTGGCCCTGTTGTAATTTTCAACTAGGAGTTCATCGGGATAAAAGGAAGGGATCACCGCCAGATTGGAGATCCGGGAGATTTGATACTCATTCTCCGCCCATGGCAGGAAATATTTCTTGATTCCGATAAGGGTAAATGATAGTTGAGGATTCCGTTGAGCTAACTGGACGAAAAGATCAAAACCTTTATTGATAAAATCGTAGATGGTGCTCATCGTTCCCACGGTCAGGATCAATTTCTCATTTTTTGGGATATGGGGTGCCCTGAAAAACTTCCCGGTATCGATGCCGTTTGAGACAACCTCGATCCTGGTCTTCAGATTGGGAATGTAATATTTAAATCCGTCCTTTTTCCCTTCCGGACGATAATATAAGTTATCATGAAAGATCAGTGAGGTATGGTTAGGTATAATCAGTGTACAATTCCGTAACGCATATTTGACAAATCTCCCGCGAACAGGTTTCAGGTAAACCCCTTTGCGCAACTCCGGATAGCAGATTGACTCCTGGCCTCCCGCAATGATAACCACTTTGATTCTCAGCAATTTTCCCAGAAAAGTAATGATTGCCGAATGATAGTCGCCGAACCATGTCACGAATGCCTTGGTATGCCATGAATTCCAAACAATGAAACAGCACATCAAAACAAGCCTCCCTAAGAAATAGATTCCGCCTCTGGGTTGGTTCAGAAGAAAGGGAATTATCCGGTAAGTTTGTTCAAGGATTTTTTGATCGGAAACCACAAAAGAGGAGTCGGCATGCTTGATGTAGAGCAATTTATCCATATCCGGAATTGATTCTATCGTCCCCTAATCGCTTCGATGCATTTGCGGAGACCCGTTTCGGGTTGAGTTGCAGGTATCCAGCCCAGGTTAGTTTTTGCCAGAGAGATATCCGCGAATAAATCAAAAATTTCGCCGGGTCTTTCTTTGTTCAATCCTTTGCAGGGTTTTGAAACACCAGCGATAGATGCCACGTTATCAATAATTTCTTGAACACTGAGGGAAAATCCGCTTCCAAGGTTATAAATCCCCGGGAGACCGGAGAGGGAGAGAAGAAATGCATCAATCATATCCTCTACAAATATATAATCTCTCTTAGGCCTCAGATCATTCACGACGACCTCAGGGATGTCAGGGTCAAGGAGTTTGCCAATGATTTCGGGGATGATAAAATGGGATGCCTGATTGGGTCCGTAAGCATTGAATGGCCTGAAGATAGTGGTCCGGAGTCCAAACGTTTCGGTGAAGTAAGTAACTAACTGCTCAGCAAGAAGCTTGCTGTGACTATAAGGATTGAACGGATGCAAAGGGTGTTTCTCGTCAATGGGCAGATATTTTGGTTGGCCATATAAATAGGAGCTGACAAAGGTAAGGGCGGCTCCGGTTTTTCGGCAAAATTCCAGAACCGTATTGGTTCCCTGAACATTTATCAGGTAGAATAGCCCCGGGTTTTCCCAGCTTTCGGGGACATAGGTTTTCCCGGCAAGATGAAAAACATGATCTGCCTGGGAATTCAGATAGTCATCAAGCGCGTCCAGGTGTGTAATATCTCCGAGATGAACATCAAACCCGAATACCGTATGTCCTTCTGCTTTCAGACGGTCGGCCAGGTGGTTGCCGATAAAGCCTTTGGCTCCGGTAACGAGGATGTTCATGAAAACAGGTTAGGATTGGTTTTCATATCTTCATTTGCCTTTTCGTAATCATCCGGACGACCAATATCGAGCCAATAACCGGCAAAAGGGAAGACTTTTAGTCTTTGATTGTGAGATAAAAGCGTCAGAATTAACTCGTCGAAGCCAAAGGGTCCATCCGGAACAAAATCCAGTACTTTCCTATTCATCGCATACACTCCCATGCTGACGATGAAATCCAGTTCCGGTTTCTCTCTAAAACCACTGACAATCTGGGATTCCGGATCTACCTCGAGGACCCCGAAGTCAATTCTGGATTTTCTTTGATAAGAAGATACCGTCAGCAGGGATTTATGTTGCTGATGATGCAGAAACAATTCTGTAAAGTTCAGATCCGTAAGGAGATCCCCGTTCATTACCAGAAAATCCTGCGGGAGGTGATCAATAAGCTTAATGGGTGCGACAGTTCCAAGAGGCTGATCTTCGATTGAATAGGAAATCGTTATCCCCAGTTTTTCTCCGTTTCCAAAATAGGCCTGGATAATCTCTGCAAAGTGATTCAAACAGATGGTGACATCTGTCACATTATATCTTTTCAGTTGCTTCAGTAAAATCTCGAGGATTGCTTGTTCTCCAATCGGAACCAGCGCCTTGGGAATCACCGTTGTATAAGGTTTTAACCGGGTTCCTTTCCCGCCTGCTAAAATCACTGCCTTCATCCTGCCAACCTGTTAATTATAAAGTTCAACCGGGTTAAATATTATAAATACCGGACTTGTAAAGATCCATTTGCCCGGTGCTTTGAAACCATTCGATGGTTTTTTTAAGGCCTTGTTCCAGATTATACTCCGGTTTCCAGTTTAACATTTTCTGTGCCTTATCGTTAGCGGCTAACAGGCGTTCTACTTCACTTTGGTCGGGACGGATCCGTGTATCGTTTGTTCTGATCTTGATCTTTTTTCCAACCAATCCAGCTATTTTGTATGCAAGATCTCCAACTGAGATCTCCTCACCGGTCCCCAAATTAATCACTTCACCCAGCACCTGATCTGCTTGAGCTGCCTGAATGAATCCCTTCGCAGTATCAAGAACGAAGTTCAGATCTCTTGTCGGATGAATGGATCCAAGATTGATCTCTTCATGTTCGTTCAGCAACTGGGTAATGATGGTAGGAACGATTGCTCGTGCCGATTGGCGGGGGCCGAATGTATTAAACGGCCTTATAACCACTACCGGAGTTCCAAAGGAGCGGTAAAATGTGAGTGCAAGAAAATCGGCAGCGGCCTTGGTTGCTGCGTATGGAGATTGCGGATTGACAGGGTGTTCCTCGGTAATTGGAACAAATTGTGCGGTTCCGTAAACCTCTGATGTTGAAGTATGAACCACCCGTTCAATTTCAAGTTGCCTGGCCGATTGCAGGATATTCAGAGTGCCTTTCACATTTGTATCCACATATGTATCAGGGGAGTGGTAGGAAAACGGGATTCCAATGAGCGCTGCAAGATGAAAAACTACCTGTTTCCCTTTCATCGCTTCCCATACACCATTGGGGTCCCGGATATCTCCGGAAAACAGATGTATGCTGGAGGTAATTTCGGATGGCATGTAATCAAGCCAACCCCACCGGTTAAAGGAATTGTAATGAACAAAAGCCGTAATATCACAACCCAAGGGCAGCAGTTGCTCCACCAGATGGCTCCCGATGAATCCACCTGCTCCGGTTACGAGTACTTTTTTATTTTTTAATTCCATAGGATTAAGGCTTTCCGGGTTTCATCCCGCCAATCGTAGGGACAAAAGTAAGATTTTATTTTCTACATTTGCCTCTTATGGACGACAACGTAAGAACTGAAAGGAGGTTCTGGGATAAATACTGGGACAAGCGGGACAGAAAGCTCTGGAAAGGGCGGACCAGTTTACAGGTCATCGAACTTCGGAAGCTTTTCCATCATTACCTGCCGGTCAATGAAAACTGGCAGGTGTTGGAAATAGGAGGAGCGTATGGCGATTACCTGATGTATCTTGCGCATCATTTCAACTACAGGATCAGTTCGCTCGATTATTCCTCAGCAGGCAATACTGCAACCAGAAAGATATTTAAAGAAGCAGGTACCGAAATTCAGATTTTCGAAAGAGATCTATTTTCTGATTTATCTGATCTTCCATTGTTTGATCTCGTATATTCCCTGGGGTTTATCGAGCATTTCGAAAACCCGTTACCTGTGATCGAGAAACACGTAAGTCTATTGAAACCCGGGGGGATCCTGATGATTGGAGCCCCCAACCTGACCGGCATCTATCAGAAGGTGTTAAATCAAACCGCCCCTTCTTTCAAGGAATCGCATAACCTTGAGATCATGGATATTGAAAAATGGGGAATCTTTGAGCGTCAATGCGGAATCGAACCAATATATAAAGCTTATATCGGAGGTTTTGAACCCCTGAACATGAAAAAACTAGAGAACGACCGGGCTTTCAGTATCCTCCTCTATTATCTCGTGACTTTTCTGACGGTTTTATTATCTTTCAACTTTTCCTTCTTGAGAAAAATCAACTCAAAGTTTCTCAGCGGGTATATGATCGGCATTTATAAAAAAAGATGATCATGGGGTATCGAACCTGGTTTTGTATCTTCCTCTTATTTCTGTTTTCATCGAATGCAGTTCTTGCTCAATCCTTCTATTTTAAAAAGTCAGGTCCGAGGCAATTCATCATTTCTACCATTGATTCCCTGAACAACCAGGCTGAAAGGTACATTGGATCTTACATCGATAGTCTTGCGAAACCTGCTGAGGCTGCACTAAGCCTCTCCAAGCGTATTAGTTACCGTGAAGGAATTGAAAAGGCAAATTACCTGCTGGCCCTTAATGTATCTACCCATGAAAACTATTCTACTGCTTTGGATATGCTTTACCATTACCTGGATTATGTTAAAAGCGAAGGGGATTTATCTGCACAGGTCACAGCATGTGTCAGAATTGGTTTACTGTATCTGGAGATAGAGAACTTTGATTTAGGTTATAGTTACTGTAAAAATGCCGTTGAGATCGCAAAAAAGAGCGGAAATCAAAATGATTTGGCAATGGCCTATAGCGGTCTGGCGAATTTTTACTATCGGTCAAAACTTCCGGGCAAGGCACTTGAATGTGCCGATTCATCACAGAAATACTCTCACTTAGCTGACAACAAAGAAAGTAAAACAAGGCTTGAGAAGTTGTATGGAGACATATACATTGAAACCGGCAATTTAAATCTTTCATTGCAACATTATCATAGAGCTTTATCCAATTTTATTGTTTTAAGGAACCTGACTGAAGAAGCCATTGTGCTTACCCGGATTGCCCATATTTGCCAATTACAGAATAAATTTTCCGAGGCTTTAAGTTATTCCAAGCAGGCATTAGCGATCAGATTGCAGCTAAAGAACAAAGAGTTTATCAGCCATTCCTTCATCAACCTGGGGACTGCCTATTTACATCTGGGAGAAACCGATTCGGCACTTGCGTATTATCAAAAAGGATTAGAAGAATCTTATTTGTCTGATAACCAGAGGGCCATTGAATATGCCTTATTGCAGTTGTACTTGTATTACAAAGGCCAACAAAGAACCAAAGAGGCTCAAATCAAAATACTTCAAAAAGAGAACGAGATTCACCGGTTAGATATTCAAAACCGAAGCTATTCGGAACTCATTACCCAACTGATTATTGGAATCGTAGGGGTCTTAATCCTTATCCTGGTTTACATCGCTGAGCGGAACAAATTGGGAAGGAGCCGGTTGGAAGTGATCAACAGGCAGCTTGACCAGGAGATCCAAGAGCGCAAAGAGAAGGAGGTCCAGCTTCGAAAAAGCGAGCAATTGTACAGGTTTGTCACCGACAACACCCTGGATCTTATCGTGAGAATGGATCGGAAATTCAACTATCTCTATATTTCCCCTTCAGTCTTCAGGATGTTTGGGTATGATGCACAGATGCTGCCGGAGAAACTCCCCGGATTGGCCCAGGTGATTGATCCGGAGTTCTGGCAGGAGTTGTTCGTCCAGTACCGGGATATGATCCGCTCGAAAGAGCCGCTGATGGCGACATATCTTGCCATCCGGAAGGATGGAAGTACCTTTTGGGCCGAAAGTCTGGTCAATCCGATCTTTGAAGAATCCACCGGGAAATTGAAAGAGACCATCACCGTGGTACGTGATATCTCCGACCGCATTGCGTATCAGGAGGTCCTTTCGGAAAATGCAAGGCAAAAAGAGGTGTTGCTCCGGGAGATCCACCACCGGGTAAAAAACAATTTTTCCATCCTCATCGGACTGATGAATATGCAGGCCGTGAGCACAGATCCGGGGGAATTCATGGACTTCCTTACGGACCTTCAGGGCCGGGTACGCACCATGTCGTTGGTCCATGAGTTGCTCTACCGTTCGGAGGACATCGATCACATTGAATTCGCCGAATACCTGAAACAACTCATTTCCGTGATATCCAGTGTGTTTAAGAGTAAACCCGTGGCCTTACATACCCGGTTTGATCCCTGTGTCCTGGATGTGGAAGTAGCTATGCCGCTCGGATTGATCGTAAACGAGATTCTGACGAATGCATTCAAATATGCTTTCTCCGCAAACAAAGAAGGAGAATTGTGGGTAGATCTGAAGTTGCTTGACGAAGAGCAAACAGATCCCGCCACGTTCACTCATTCCCTTACCATCCGGGATAACGGGCCGGGGCTACCGGATGATTTTGATCTGGAAGCCCGGAAATCGATGGGCTCGCAGATTATCCACCTGCTGATCGGTCAGATCGAAGGGGAACTCACCTATTCCAGTGATCACGGCGCCTCGTTTACGATATTTT
Source organism: bacterium (assembly GCA_043806735.1). Taxonomy (GTDB): domain Bacteria; phylum Bacteroidota; class Bacteroidia; order Bacteroidales; family FEN-979; genus QYOJ01. The sequence continues at coordinate 12,457 of JAZDGR010000123.1, forward strand.
TCCGGGATGAGAAGGTTGACTAGCCTCAGGAAATAAGTACATTTGCGGCATGAATCCAACGCAGAAGCAGATCACTCTCATCGGGGCCGG
>JAZDGR010000124.1:0-22149 GCA_043806735.1 bacterium
AGGTCCGCCTGCCGATGGGAACAACTTACTCACGGAAGAAATCGGCGCGCCGATCCATCATACCCATATCCATCCGCAACGGAGAGATTTTCCCGGTGGACTACCACGGTTCTGCCCATATCAACGCATATATTTCCGCCGATGGAATGGTTTCCATCGGGAGCGGAGTTACGAACTTAGCCAAAGGGGAGTTACAAGATGTTCGATTGCTATAACAGGAAAATCAACTACCTGCGCATCAGCATTACCGACAGGTGCAATCTTCGGTGCATATACTGTATGCCGGAAGAGGGCATCCGGCTGATGGGTCACGATCAGGTGTTGCGTTATGAGGAGATCGCTGAGGTGGTGAAAGAGGCGGTTCAACTGGGCATTGATAAAGTCCGGATTACCGGTGGCGAACCCCTCGTGCGCAAGGGAATGGAAGAACTGATCCGTAGGATCGCAGCCATTCCCGGCATCCGCGACCTGGGACTGACCACTAATGGAATCCTGCTTGAGAAGTATGCTTCAGGTTTGAAGAAAGCCGGCCTCCACCGGGTGAACGTAAGTCTGGATACCGTGAATCCGGACCGGTTCCGGATTCTCACCCGCGGCGGGGAAGTTACCTCGGTATTCCGTGGCATTGAGGCCGCCATCAGGGCCGGTTTGACCCCCGTGAAGATCAACTGCGTAGTGGATCATTCATCCGCAGAGACGAACGCACAGGAAGTCAATGAATATGGAAGCCACAAAGGGCTGGAAGTCAGGTTTATTCGCCGGATGGATCTGGAAAGCGGCTGTTTTACCCCCGTTGAGGGCGGAGATGGAGGGGATTGCACCCGCTGCAGCCGGTTGCGGCTCACCGCCGATGGCAAGATCAGACCCTGTCTTTTCGACGACCTGGAGTTCGACATCCGGAAGCTCGGCATCCGGGAAGCATTACTGCATGCAATCAATCTAAAACCCAAAAAAGGAAGTACAAATACGACAAACGCCTTTCACAATATTGGAGGCTAGGAATGTGGTGAGGTGGTGATATAGTGATATGGTGATATGGTGAAGTAGTGAAAAAACGAATAGCGAATAGCGAAATGGAAAAACCAAGTAACATGAAACCGAAACTTTCCCATACTAATTCTGAGGGAAAAGCCAGTATGGTAGATGTGAGTAATAAAACTACTCAAATCAGGACTGCCACTGCCTGCGGGTACATCACTCTGAATCCGGAAACCATTCGCCTCATCCGGGAAAACCAGCTAAAAAAAGGCGATGTACTCACGGCTGCTGAGATTGCGGGAATCCAGGCAGGGAAACGCACCAGCGAACTGATTCCGCTCTGCCATCCTTTGCAGATCACCAAACTCGATGTAAAAGCCATGCTCACCGAAACCGGCGTCACAGTGGAAAGTCTGGCCCGATGCGTCGGGCAGACGGGCATCGAGATGGAGGCTCTGACCGCGGTGTCTATCGCCTTGCTCACTATCTACGATATGTGCAAAACGGTAGATAAATCAATGGTTATAAACGAAATCAAATTAATTGATAAAACCAAAGAGAATATAGAACGCGGATGAAATGAATAAAGTCACAGTTCTTTCCGTCAACATCTCCGAAAAGAAAGGAACCATCAAGCTTCCCGTTCCCTCCATCAGCCTCACCGAAAAGGGCGTGGAAGGAGACGCACACAGCGGTCCCTGGAACCGCCAGGTGAGCCTGCTCGGGATCGAAAGCATCCGGAAATTCGAACAGGACGCCGGCCGGAAGATCAATTTCGGAGAGTTCGCCGAAAACATCACCACTGAAGGCCTCGAACTCTGGAAATGTCAACCCCTTGACCGGTTCGTCGGTGAGGAAGTAGAACTCGAAGTGACCCAGATCGGCAAAGAGTGCCACGGCAGTACCTGCTCCATCTTCAAAGAGGTCGGTAACTGCGTCATGCCCAAAGAAGGCATCTTCGCCCGCGTCATCCGTCCCGGTACCTTAAATGCAAAATGCAAAATGCAAAATGCAAAAGACACCGAGCAACGAGCAACGAGCAACGAGCAACGAGCATCAGAATTCCTCTACAAACCAAAAGTATATAGTGCCCGCATCATCACACTCTCCGATCGCGCCTTCCGGGGCGACTACGAAGACAAATCCGGCCCCCGGATCCGGACTCTCCTGGAAACCTTTTTTTCTCCCCTCGTCCCTCTTCCCTCGTCCTTCGTCCCTCGTCCTTCGTCTCACGTCTCACGTCTTACGTCCCACCTGTTTCTGCTTCCCGACTCTCCCGACCAACTTCGCATGGCAATTGAGCAAGCCATATATGAGAGTACCGATTTCATTTTCACAACCGGCGGTACGGGGATCGGCCCCAGGGATTTCACTCCTGATGTGGTGAAACCCCTGCTCGACAAAGAGATTCCCGGCATCATGGAGCGGATCAGGATGAAATACGGAGCCGAAAAGCCCAATGCGCTGCTGAGCCGGAGTGTAGCCGGAGTCCGTAATAAAACGTTACTATTTACCCTCCCTGGAAGCTTGAGAGCGGTGAACGAATATATGGAAGAGATCACCCCCTCACTGCTACATATGGTCTACATGTTGCATGGATTGGAGATTCATTGAAAATGGTGAAATAGTGAGATGGTGAAAATTCGTAAATCGTAAATCGTTAATTGATATTGATGTTCTCCTCCGCGAGCAACACCGGCGCATACCCATTGCCCGGAATACCGCTGTTGCTTTCCAGGTTGTACTGATAAAGTTGCACAACATCAAGACCAGAGCCCGTCCAGCTTCCCGGCGTGAGTACAAGGAAGGTTCGTACATTGTATTTGCATTGATCTGCGTCGACCCACGATCCGGAGTTTGCATATATGTTAGTATAGTTGTTTCCCGGAGGATAGACCTCCAGGAACGGATTATGCGAATGGCCAAACGAGATGACCCGGTAGCTGGTCATATGCGGAGCCTGTTTCATATATTCCGTGATGGCCGCGCTGGTCAGGTCAAAGCCATTCCATATCCCTGCGAATACGCTGATGGGAACTGGTACTCCGTTGGCCGATTGTGTGGTCATCCAGAGATCCTCAATCGATGAAGCGTACATATCCCGGGCACCATTGAATGAAAAGGGCGTGTCGTATCCATCAATCCCGCTCATCAGCACAATATGCTGATCCATGGAGGGAGGGAGCATCTCAAAATGGACCAGGGTATATCCGAGGGCCAACGTCCAGGCGGTTAGAAATTCCAGCCCCCCCTGAGTTTCTACCCCCTCCTTGAGTTGGAGCCCGGGATGCGTAGCGCTCCCATAGGCATAGAGCCGGGATATAAAAAAGCCGGGGGGCAGCATATGCCCAGGATTGACAAGGGATTGCGGACAATTAAAGAAATCATACCGGTGTCCGTGTTCCATGACAATCTCCGGTACCGGGATGTATTTACCCAGCCCCGGATCATCTCCAAGCCACCGGATGCCGGGAATAAGTTCCTCAAGGATTTCCGGGGTCATTAACATATCATGATTTCCGGGAATATAGATCAGGTCGATGGCTGTGTCTAAGGCAATGGCCCGAAGCTTATCAAAGATCACACTGTTTACGGGAGATTCCGCGATCGCGTGGAAATAATCCCTGGAATTCTGAATACCTGCCTGGGAGTCAAACGGAACCACATCATAGGGGATGATCCATTCGTCGAACAGGTCGCCCTGGATCACCAGTTGCCGGATATCCCCGCCATTTATCACATCGTCGAGAAAGCTCTCCAACGCCACTTTATTTTTGCCAAACCAGCCATATTTTCCGGCCGTGGCCCGTGCGTCACCCATATGAATGTCGCTGATCACGGCGATGGAGTGGCGGGGCAGGGTATCCGCCCCAGGAAGTCCGGAATCCAGGCCAAGGGGTATGGTTGTGGTCCGCAGCTCGATGGTTTTGTTCACCGGCAGCTTGTTTCCGGATAAAGAAGCCAGGGTAGTACAGATAGTTAGTTTATATATCCATCCCTCCCGGAGGAAAAAACCGGAATGAAACTTGATAAAGACCACTCTCCCGGAGATTTCCAGATCATAAGAAATCACCTGATTACTCTCCTGGCACGAAAGTATCAATGACCCTGGCACGGTTCCCTGATCCACCGGCTCACTGAAAACCAGTTCGATCGAACGGGCATCATATCCGATCCGGTAATAGAGCTCATGGAAAAGTTCCAGCCGGGGAAATGTCACGGAGAGGGATTGCGGAATATACGACTGATCCTGCTTTTTGCAGGATTGAACAGTCAGCAGCCATCCACTAACCAGCAGGGCTGAGAGGACAATGAAAGTTTTTTGGGTTTTCATGATGGTTCTGGTCAAATGAAACATCTAAGGTAAGAAAATTGATTTATATTCGTAGGTTTTTCCATCTTTCTATTTATATTTGTTTCTAATAAACCTGATTATTAACCAAAACCAAGCATCATGAGAAAATTTACGCTTCCAATTTTGATGGTATTGTTATCAACGACCATCGTTTTCGCACAGGCAACCAGCACCAGGACAACAGGCGCTGCATCAACCACACCCATTATTGACAAAGCAAAATCTGCCGGTTCACACAGCAGAGCTGACATCTATTCTATTGATTTTGAGGCTGAAATTGAATGGACATTCGATTTTCTCCCCTGGACGGTAGTCGATGTTGACCAGCTACCCACCTATGGGTTTACCAACTACACCTTCCCGCACATGTTTGAGGCGATGGCTTATATCGTATTCAACCCGGAAACGACAGACCCCCCAATGACAGGCGATCCTGAGATTCAACCTCACTCCGGAGCACAATTCGGGGCATGCATGGCCTCGGTTCCTTCACCCCCTCAAGGCAATGACGACTGGTTCATGTCCGATTTGGTTGACATCGGAACAGATTCCGATGGAGCCTCTTTTACCTTCTGGGCAAAATCGTATACTGACGCCTATGGCCTGGAAAGATTCAATGTAGCTGTATCCACCACCGGGAACGATCCGGGCGACTTTTCCGTCATCTCCGACCCTCCTTACCTTGAAGCACCCATTGTATGGACAGAGTACACGTTTGACCTGTCGGCCTATGCCGGTCAGTCCATCTATGTGGCGATCCAGTGCGTCTCTTACGATGCGTTTGTGTTTATGATCGACGACCTGGTGATTGATTCGGGTCTGATTCCGCAGGATTGCGACCACTTCGACACTTACACAGCCGGGGAACTTCTCTGTCCGCAATCCGGTGGACTGTGGACAACCTGGTCTAACAATCCCGGTGGACCTGATGACGGTTATGTAACTGACGCAGAATTCCTCTCACCGCCGAATTCGCTTTCCATCGACGAATCTGTATTGGTTTCTGACCTGGTCTATAACCTGAATCAAACCACCTCGGGTCTCTGGCTTATCTCCCTGGATATTATGGTTCCGGCTGGCGGGACCTATGGTGGATATTACAACATCATGCAGGATATGACGTTATTCGGCGTTGCCGATGAGTGGGGTTTCCAGATCTATTTTGCCTCCGACGGAACCGGGTATATGCAAGATGCAGACTTTAACGAGACAGACTTTACCTACACGGTAGGCGAATGGACAGAGTCAGACGTGATTGTGGACCTGGACAGTTCCTGGGCGGAACTCTGGATAAACGGTGCCCTGATTAATGCATGGCAATGGGATATAGTAGGCTCCAATATGCTGGGGGTTATCGACATTTATGCAGCCGCTCCCGGCACTGATGATCCGAAATTTTATGTGGACGATGTTTGTTTCATTCAAGTGCCTGTGGGTATTGATCCTGTAGCTGCCAACCAACCGGGAATCCGGTTATTCCCCAACCCGGCCACTACGTTCCTCAACATTACATCACCTGATCAACTCCTGGAAGTTCAAATCTTCAATACATTTGGTCAAACGGTCTATGCCGGGAAAGTGAGCGGGAACTCCCTACAGATAAACATCCAGAACTTTGAATCCGGCTTGTACATTGTCCAGGTCAGATCGGAAAACAGGTTTGAAACAAAGAAGTTTATGAAACAGTAATTCGTGAATCGTGAATCGTATTCGTAATTAAAAAAATGCCGCTCTCGCGGCATTTTTTTTGTACCCCGGGCGGGACTTGAACCCGCACAGCCCAAAGGCCACAGGATTTTAAGTCCTGCGTGTCTACCAGTTCCACCACCGGGGCATCACCATCCTGTAATCCCGCGATGCCTCGCGGGATAAAAAAACCCTCCATGAGGGTTTTTTCGGAGCGGAAAACGGGACTCGAACCCGCGACCCTAACCTTGGCAAGGTTATGCTCTACCAACTGAGCTACTTCCGCGAAATTTCGGGAGTGCAAAAATAGGAAAAATTCAACATAACCCTACTTTTTTTCGAGCAATTTTTTAATCTCGTTCAGCTTCATCAGTGCCTCCACCGGCGTCAGCGTGTTGATCTCCGTATTCAGAATATCCTGCTTGATCTGCTCAAGCAGCGGGTCGTCAAGCTGGATAAACGATAACTGGATATTGGATCCTGGATCATGGATCCTCCCCCTCCCTGATTTGGGGAGGGGGCCAGGGGGTGGGGTAGCCTCCAGCTGCCTCAGCATCTCCTCCGCCCGCTCCAGCACCCCCGGAGGCATTCCCGCCATCTTGGCTACGTGGATACCGAAACTGTGCTCGCTGCCTCCGGGCAAAATCTTCCGGAGGAACAAGACCTGGTTCCCGATCTCCTTGATGGAAACGTGAAAATTCCGGATCCTGGAAAAGAAGTTCGCCATTTCATTCAGCTCGTGATAATGGGTGGCAAACAACACTTTCGGTTTGAACAGTGGATGCTGGTGCAGGAATTCCGCAATGGCCCAGGCAATACTGATCCCATCGTAGGTGCTGGTTCCACGACCGATCTCGTCGAGCAGGATCAGGCTGCGGTTGGAGATGTTATTGAGGATGCTGGCCGTTTCATTCATCTCCACCATGAAGGTCGACTCGCCGGAAGAAATATTGTCCGACGCTCCCACCCGGGTGAAAATTTTGTCGGTCAATCCCAGGGTGGCCGATTCGGCCGGCACAAAACAGCCCATCTGGGCTAGTAGCACGATGAGAGCCGTTTGCCTCAGCAGGGCCGATTTTCCCGACATATTCGGACCGGTCAGGATGATGATCTGCTGGGTCTTGTCATCCAGGAACACATCGTTGGCAATATACTCTTCGCCGGGTTTCATCTGCCGTTCAATCACGGCATGCCTCCCTCCTTTGATATCAATGCCAAACGTGTCATTAAACTCCGGGCGCCGGTAACGGTACAACCCGGAGATGTGGGCAAAATTAACCAGCACGTCCAGCCGGGCAATGACATTCCCGTTTACCTGGATGGGCTGGATGTAGTCGGAAAGAAAAAGAATCAGATCCTGGTAGATCTTCAGTTCCAGTTCGAGGATCTTCTCTTCCGCCCCCAGGATCTTCTCTTCGTAAATTTTCAGCTCCTCCGTGATGTACCGCTCCGCATTCACCAGGGTTTGCTTCCGTTGCCACGTCGCAGGCACCTTCTCCTTGTGCGTATTGGTTACTTCGAGGTAATACCCGAACACATTGGTATATCCGATTTTCAGCGAACCGATACCGGTGCTTTTCTGTTCCCGTTGCTGGATCTGCATCAGGTAATCCTTCCCCGAGAAAGCCAGGGACCGGAGTTCATCCAGATCATCCGATACGCCTTCTTTGATGATATTTCCCTTGTTCGCCAGCGCCGGAGGATCGGGATTGATCTCCCGTTCAATCCGATCCCTGACCAGCTTCGGCAATGTCAGCTGCTCCCCGGCTTTCTGCAACCCTTCGCAACCGGACCCTTCACACAGTTTTTTCACCTCTCCGATGGCGTCAAGACTCCGGCTGAGGTGGATCATCTCACGCGGGGTAATTTTACCGACGGCTACCTTGGAAATCAGCCGCTCGAGATCCCCGATCTCATGGAAATGCTTGCGATATTGTGTGATCTTCTCCGGGTTTTTCGTGAAAAACTCCACCACATCCAGCCGTTCTTCAATGGGTTGCCGGTTCTTCAGCGGAAGTACGATCCACCGGCGAAGCAGCCGCGATCCCATGGACGATACCGTCTGGTCCAGCACATCCAGCAGAGTTTTTGAGTGCTCATGTGGCGTCTGCAGCAATTCCAGGTTGCGGATGGTAAACCGGTCAAGCCATACGTAATGCTCCTCCTCAATCCGTGTCAGCTTACAGATGTGGGCAATTTTATCGTGCTGGGTTTCCGACAGGTAGTGCAAGACTGCTCCGGCGGCAACCACCGCGTGATCCATGTTCTCTACTCCGAACCCCTTGAGGGAGGTCGTGCCAAAATGTTTTAGCAGGATCTCGTAAGCGAAATCCCGGGCAAAGACCCAATCGTCGAATGTGCTGATGTAAAATTTGTTCCCAAACAGCTCGGTGAACTTTTGCCGGCTGTTTTTCTGGATGACCACTTCACTCGGACGGAAACTCTGTACCAGCTTGTCGATGTAATCCATCGATCCCTCAGCGAGGTAAAATTCCCCCGTCGAAATATCGAGGAAAGCCACGCCTGGCTTTTTCGGATCCGGGTGGACCCCGGCCAGGAAATTATTCTCCTTTTGCTCTAGGATCTTGTCGTGATATGAAACACCCGGGGTGACCAGTTCGGTTACGCCCCGTTTCACAATCGTTTTCGCCAGCTTCGGATCCTCCAACTGGTCGCAGATGGCCACACGATATCCGGCTTTCACAAGCTTCGGCAAATACAAGTCGAGCGAATGGTGCGGAAACCCCGCCAGCTCCACAAAAGAGGCCACCCCATTTGCCCGTCGCGTAAGCACAATTCCCAGCACCTGCGAAGTCTTTATCGCATCCTCCCCGAACGTTTCGTAAAAATCCCCCACCCTGAACAACAGCAACGCGTCCGGATACTTCGCCTTGATCGAAGCATACTGTCGCATGAGAGGGGTGTCGGCTATTTCCTTGGTTGCTGGCATATTATGCTTTAGTAATTGGCCCCCGCCCCCTAAAAGGGATCTAGGAGCAAACCTGCACTCAAAAATACGACCCTCACCACGAACTCTCAAGACTATGTTGATAACTCGGCAAAACTGCTGGAGAATTCTTAATTTTGTGGGATGTGGGAAATGACCAATGACCGACTTCTTTCTGTAATCCTCGTCCTGGATAACCTCCGTAGTATGCACAATGTTGGGTCTTTGTTCAGGACTGCCGATGCGTTCGGACTCGAATGCCTGTACCTTTGCGGGATCACTGCGACACCCCCGCACCGGGAGATCCACCGCACTGCCCTGGGAGCTACCGAATCGGTTGCCTGGCGGCACTTTGGTTCGGCCCGGGAAGCCGTTCAATTGCTGAAAGAGCAGGGGTATCAGATCATTGCCATCGAACAGACCGATAAAAGCATACCCCTTGCCATAGGCGGCCAACACCTCAAACCCAGATTCGCCCTGGTCTTTGGCAACGAAGTGAACGGAATTTCAGGAGAAGTCCTGGAACAAGCCGATCTGGTCCTGGAGATTCCCCAGTTCGGGATCAAACATTCGCTCAACGTCTCTGTTACTGCAGGGATCGTTATCTGGGAACTGACGCGGGGCCGGATCGAAAAATCCTTGAAAAAATGAAACCCTTACCTCTTCATTTCGTAGAAGAAGTCAAAACATGCAAAAAAAGTTTTGTGTTTTGGCAACAAAAATTTACTAATTTTACTGGTTGAAAGAACGAAAAATCCGATTTAAATATTGAAAATCAGCAGATTAATATAGTTGTTTGAGGAATTTTTATCAGAAAGTGTATTTGTTTGGTTTTTTTTTTAATATATTTGTGAATCAGTAAACATGTAATTTAATAATTCCAAAAATTCAGAAGTATGAAAAAGCTTTATCGTAACTTGTCGAAGGTACTGATTGTCCTCCTGGTGGCTCTTGTACCTCTTCTCGCTTTCAGTCAGGCCCAGCAACAGGAAGCCAAGAAAACCGGGACCAAAGCCCCCTCTTACAGTTACTGGTCGGTTCAGGCATTCGGCGGGATCATGCAGTTCAATGGGGACTTATCAAAAAACCTATGGATCAACCTCAATGATACATCATTGGGGTACAACTTCGGGGTGGTTGTCACCAAACAGTTTACCCGGGTCATTGGCATTCGCGCCCGCATTGCTTATGGAAAAATCCAGAGCAGGGTACGGGGAAAATTCGTGTACGATTTCAGTGAAGACGCCCCGGTTAATCCCGATCCTGATTACATCCACAAATCCTTTGTGGCCTATCCTCTGGAAACAGACCTCCAGCTCACAGTCAATTGGCTCAACTGGATTCTAGGGAGCAAACCTGAACGGCTGTTCAGTTCCTACGCTATTATTGGCATCGGCGCCGATCAGACCGTTGGTCACCGCAACGATCTGTTGCTGGCCAAGGAAGATGCGTGGCTGGGTACGAAAGGAGCCATTAACTCTGGAAACACCAGCGGGATAAATAAAATGAACGTAGCGTTCAAGGTGGGAGCCGGATTGGGATTCGATTTCAATATCCACAAAAACTGGTCGATCAATCCCGAATTTTACTGGAGATGGCAAAATAGCGATGTCCTCGACATGACCAAAGGAGGCTCGATGGAAGTTGTCAATGACATGTATAGTTCCCTCACACTCGGTCTCACTTACAAATTCGGGTACCGTGGCGGGAACCTGAAGGAGATGGAGAAACGGTATAACGAAGTGACATATGAAGTAAGTCCTGCGGTTCTTTCCGAAAAAGGAGATTCTGTACTGGTTACCGTCAAAGGATGCTTTCCCGAGAAATATTTCGCACAGAAAGCAGCGATGTATTTCCAGCCGGTCGTGAAATATGACGGCGGTCAGGTCGAACTGAAATCCATGAACCTGATGGGCGAAAAGCTGACGGGCGACGGCACCCTTATCAAGTACAAGGAAGGCGGCTGTTTTACCTACACCACGGTCTTCCCCTATGATCCGGAACTGAACACCTCCGAACTGGTAATTACCCCGATCATTTACGAAGCCAAAGAGACTATCATTCCTAAAAAAGATGAGATCAAAATCAAAGGCAAATTTATTGAACTGCCTTCCCGTTCACTTGCTCCGGGCGTAATCTACACCCCAACCCGTATCAGCGATCAACTGGTTACCCTTATCGCCGACCATGGTTATCAGAAAGAGGTTATCGATTCAAAAACCGGGATTCTGAACTTCCCGAAAAACCTCTATAAACTGAACCTCGACTTTGGCCTCAATAAGACCGATGTTGCGAAACAAGCGCTAGCCAGCGAGGATGCCTTCCTTCAGCAAGGCTGGAAAGTAAAGAGCATCGAAATCGACGGTTGGGCATCTCCCGAAGGGGAAGAGACCTTCAACGTCGGACTGTCTGAAAACCGTGCCAAAGCCGGCAACCAGTACCAGATCGATCAGTATAAGAAATGGGTGAAGGAAGCCAATAAGGACAACAAAGACAAGAAAGCAGTAAAAGCCGCAGTGGATGCTGCCGGAAGCGATATCAACTTCGTGGTTAACCACCATGGTCCTGATTGGAACGGATTCCTGAAACTCGTTCAGGCCAGCAACCTGAAGGACAAGGATAAGATCCTCAACGTAATCAACTCCACGCAAGACGAAGCCAAGAAAGAACAGGAGATCCGCAATATGATCCTTATCTATCCCGAGATTGAAGAGAACCTGCTGCCCCCGCTTAGAAGGGCTGAGATCAAAGCCAACCTCTATGAACCCCGTCTGTCCGACCAGGAAATCAGCGCGCTGGCAGTTTCGAATCCGGATAAGCTGAAGGTGGAAGAGATCCTCTATGCAGGTACGCTTACCAACGACGTCAACACAAAGGTGACGATCTACAACAACGCAGCCAAGGTTTATCCGAACAACTGGAAGACCCAAAGCAATGCAGGCGTGGCCAACATTGCAGCCGGTAACTATGACAAAGCCCTCAATTACCTGAAGGTTGCCGACGGCCTCGCCCCCAACAACGGCCTCATCACCAACAACCTCGGTGTGGCTTATGTCAAGCTGAAGGATTATAAGAAAGCCGAAGATCTCTTCAAGAAAGCCAAACAACTTGGAGAAAATGAGAACTATAACCTCGGCGTATTGATGATCCCGAAGGGCGACTACCAGAAAGCTTCGCAGATGCTCGCAAGCGCCAATTGCGATTACAACCTGGGTCTGCTCCAGCTGGTATCCGGCAATAATTCCGCCGCCGAAACCACCCTGAAGTGCGCTCCCCAGACACCTGATACTTACTACCTGTTAGCCATCGTCGGTGCAAAGAAGGGAGACACCCAAATGCTTTACAACTACCTGATGAAAGCCTGTCAGGACGCCAACCTCAAAGCACAGGCTAAGGGTGACCGCGAATTCTACACTTATGCAAATACTCCTGAATTCCAGAATATCGTGAAGTAAGGTTTACTGACAACCAAAAAGGCTGATCCGGACGCGGGTCAGCCTTTTTTTTTACGCGTTCCATTTCTTAACCTTCCTGGAATCATTACACCTAAGCAAAAGATCACCAATTGTGCGGTTCAACACAGGATGAACCACCCCCCCTGCGATCTCCGCCAGCGGAACCAGCACAAACCGCCTCTCCCCGATCAACGGATGCGGCACCACCAGCTCCGGAGTATCAATGATCTTTTCTCCGCAAAACAAAATATCGATGTCGATGCAACGTGAGACGTGAGACGTGGGGCGTGAGACATGAGATGTGGGATGTGGGACTTGTATCGCGGATCCCGGACCGCGTATCCGACCAATATCCTTTTCAATTTCCTGAACACTCACATGCAGCTCCCGGAGCGCCAAGTCGCTTATTACTTCGATCACCTGATTTAAAAACGGAGCGGCTTCATGCATTCCCCAGGGCTCTGTTTCGTAAACGGACGACTCCTGCAAAATGAGTCCAATACGGCCGGCGATCAGCTTCCGTGCCCGACGAAGGTATTCCGCACGATCCCCCATATTCGAACCAAGACAAAGAAAAACATCTTTATATCGTTCCATATTTAACACGATTAACCACAAAGGGCACAAAGATAATCACAAAGACCACAAAGCATAATGCCCTCCTTTGTGCTCCTTCGTGTTGTCCTTCGTGTCCTTTGTGGTAAAATCTATTCTTTGTACAACTTCCTGAGCAAGTACTCCAGCTTTTCACCGTATTTCGGGTCAGTAGCCCATTTTCCGGTGAGGTCGTATATGGTAAAAACAGTCCCCCGGGGCACATGACGGAACCGCTTATCGACCGGCTCATTCTGAAGTGGATCCGTACTGGCGTATGCTTTCAGGTGCTGAATGTGCGCGCGCACCCCCTCTTCCATCGTCCCGAACCAATCTCCCGCTGCCAGACTGCTGGTGGCGCCCAGTCCGCAATAATTGTGCTGGAACCTGCTCACCGATCCGTTAAACCGCAGAAAGCCGGTCTCCAGGCACATCTGGCATACCGCGACATCGTGGTTGATCCCTTCCTTTGCGCATTCTGAAATGTAGGTCTTCAACAACCGCTGCAGAAAGCCGGTGTCCAGCATTCCGTTGTGGTACATCATGAAGGTGGCAATCCGGAGAACAGACTGCTGTCCTTTGTCTATGATAAATAGGGATGGCGTTGCGTTGTGCGCCGGTTTCAGGTTTGAGCGCTTTAAGCTGGAACCCTTTCCTTCGTCCCCGGTTTCCGGATGCAGTAAAAAAGGAAACAACAGGAAGAGCAACAAAAATAATACGGCTCGGAGCATCATGCCGGAGATCGTGATTAACCGGCGCAATGATACTCTATTTCGAACCGCTTTTCGCCAGCCCCGGGAAAAAGCTTTTCACAAAAAGCTGTTAATTACTTACCTTTGTAAAAACTTTTTACCATGAGCTTCCTAAAAACCATGCTTGCCTCGATGCTGGGAACCTTTATCACCATCGTGGTCTTATCCTTTATCAGTTTTGCCGTTGTCGTGGGAATCATCGTCGCTGTCACTGCCGACGAAGAGGTAACGATCTCGCCTAAAACGGTCCTCTACCTTGACTTTGCACAACCCATCACCGAACGCACCCCAAAATCACCATTCATCCCGGTTCCAACCGGCATGGGGAAGTCGGTCGGACTCGACGACATCCTGAAAAATATTTCCAAAGCCAAAGAGGATGAGAACATCAGCGGGATTTACCTGAACACGGAAAACCTCATGGCCGGGATCTCTAAGACAACCGAGATACGCGACGCCCTGAACGGATTTAAAGAATCGGGAAAGTTCGTGATCGCCTATGGGAATTATTATACACAATCCTCCTATTACCTCGCTACCGCAGCCGACCAGGTTTATCTGAATCCGGAAGGAAGTATGCTGTTCAAAGGGCTGAATGCCCAGTTGATGTTCCTGAAAGGAACCCTGGAGAAACTGGATGTGGATGTCCAGATCATCCGTCACGGCAAATTCAAATCGGCAGCAGAACCGTTGTTCCTCGATAAAATGAGTCCGGAAAACCGCCAGCAGATCACCGAACTGATCACATCGGTGTGGGACAAGGTATTAACCGACATCTCTGATTCTCGCAACATCGGTTCGGCCGAACTTAACCGCATGGCCGACAGCCTGCTCATCCAGACGGCCGACGACGCTCTTGACTATAAGCTGGTGGACAAACTCCTTTACAAAGACGAGCTCCTGGCTGCCCTTAAAAGCCGGCTTGAACTCGATAGTTCTAAAAAAGTCAGCTTTGTTTCGCTCGATCAGTATATGAATGTCACCGTTAAAAAACGCTCCACCTCTGTGAATAAGATCGCCGTGATTTATGCCACCGGCGATGTGGTCGACGGCGAAGGCACTGAAGAGACTATCGGCGGCGATCGGATTTCCCGGACCATCCGGAAAGTACGGGAAGACAAAAAAGTGAAAGCTGTTGTTTTCCGCATAAATTCCGGCGGCGGGAGCGCCCTGGCTTCGGAGGTGATCTGGCGGGAGATCGCCCTCACGGCGAAAGAGAAACCTGTCGTAGCCTCCTTCGGGGACGTAGCTGCCAGCGGAGGATATTACATCGCCTGTGCCTCGACGAAGATCATGGCCGACCCCACTACCATCACCGGCTCCATCGGGGTGTGGGCTGCTATCCCCAACCTGAAAGGACTCATGAACAACAAGCTGGGGATCACCTTCGACAACGCCAAAACCAACACCAACGCCGATTTCATCTCGGTGATGCAACCACTCACACCATACCAAATGGCTGTTCTCCAGAAAGATGTGGATCACATCTACGAGGTTTTCTCCTCCCATGTATCCGAAGGACGTAAACTATCCATGGAAAAAGTCGACAGTTTAGGCCAGGGCCGGATCTGGAGCGGCAACGACGCCCTGAAACTGGGACTGGTTGACACCCTGGGCGGACTTGATGCCGCAATCGGACTGGCAGCTAAGCTCGCTAATCTCACCGATTACCGCCTCTCTGCGCTACCTGTCCTGAAAGATCCCATCGACCAACTCATCGAAGAGCTTACCGGAAAATCCACCCCGGATGTTTACCTCAAAAACGCCCTCGGCGCAGACTACGAATACTACCTTTACCTGAAACAACTCCGCGAAATGAAAGGGGTACAGGCCCGCCTGCCGTACAGGGTTAGCATTTACTGATACGAGATACGGGATATTATTTTTCGGGATATAATCGGTTATGATTTGTTTTCACCGTCTCAATGAAATGATATAGTTGCCGGTTTAATTTATCCATTTTTCTGGATAGGTTTTCATATATTTCTCGGTTTGTCAAAGACTTCGTATCATAGAGTATATCCAGGTGATCCTTTGTTTCATCTGCCGATGCTTTGGCAATATATAAGAAATGGATGAACTCTTGCTTGTAAAACCGTCTACCATATCCTTCTACGATATTTGATTTGATTGATTTAGAAGATTTTCTGATTTGACTACCAACTTCATACATCTCAAATTTATGGATTTGTGTCAGTGTCATTTCATGGATTTGGATAACCACCTCGCGGGCAAGTTGCCAAATCTCTAAGGAAGTATATGACATGATGTTTTACCATTAATCCGGTTCAATGGTAAAAGGTAATACATCATCATAAAATTTTATCACAAATCCTTTATCCCGTATCCCGTATCTTGTATCTCGTATCCCGTATCTCGTATCCCTCACCTCATCGGATACAGCTTTAAAATCTCCTCACTCTTCATGAGGATATCAATGTACTGCCCGCGCTTGTATGCGAAAGGATCTTTGAGGTTTTTGCGGGAGAGCTTGCCTCGAAACTGATCAATAGAGGAGTATTCCTTCTTTTCCATCCAGCCGTCCAGCGACTTCAGGATCTTGCCGATCTGCTCTAAGCCGTTCTTGTAAAGGGTGCTCACAACCTGCACGCAATCGGCTCCGGCCAGGATCATTTTCGCAACATCCTCTCCCGTGTAGATTCCTGTATTGGCACAGAGCGAACCGCGAATCTCCCCGAAGAGGAGCCCGATGTAACGCAACGATAACCGGTTGTCTCCCTCATGGCTGAGATGGTAAGGGAAATGGTGCCGCTCTTTATCCAGGTCAATGTCGGGCTGAAACAGGCGGTTGAACAATACAAATCCGTCTACCCCGGCATAGTACATCTGCTGGATGACATTGAGAATGTTGGTATAGAACGGACTCAGCTTCACGCTGACCGGGATCTTCAGATTGCTCTTGACATGCGAAATGATGTCGAGCTGCTCGTTGACAATGGATTTTCCCTCTTTCTTAAAATCTCCGGGCACCGCGTAAAAGTTCAGCTCAATCGCATTGACCCCAGTCTGCTCGATCAGCTTTGCATACTCTACCCAGGTTTCGTCGAATACACAGTTCAGACTGGCAATCACCGGAATGTTGACCGATTCGACCACCTTTTGCAGGTTGTACAGATGCTCGGTGGGACCGGCATGTTCGATGTCGGGGAACAGACTGATCATCTCGGCATGACGGTCGTTGTATTGGTTGAGCTCTTCCGAAAGCTGCAACCGCTCCAGTTCAACCTGCTCTTCAAAGAGTGATTTGTACACAATGGCAGCGGCCCCTTGGTCCTGCATCTTCTTGATGTGACCCAGATCCTTGACCAGGTTGCTGGCTCCGACGATGACGGGGTTCTTCAGGTTCAACCCCATGTAGTACGTAGTTAGGTCAGACATATAAGTCAGGTTTACATTTAAAATCAAAGTGTCTCGCATCTAGTATCTCACATCTCGTATCTCGTATCTCATATCTGTTTAGAGTAGTTCATCTCCGCCAGCCTACGGTACGTGTCGAACCTCCAGCGGGCGTTCTCTTCCGCGGCTTTGAAGAGCACAGCGGCTTCTTCAGGGAATATCTTCTTCAAAGAGGAATAGCGCATCTCCCCGTCGAGAAACTCCTGAAACCTGTCCCACTCGGGTTCCTTGGAATCCAGCTTGAAGGGATTCTGCCCCTCCTGGCCAAGCAACGGATTGTAACGGTATAGCTGCCAGTAGCCGGCTTTCACCGCCCGGTCCATCTCCTCCTGAGTCTTGCCCATCCCTTCGCGGATGCCGTGGTTGATGCATGGGGAATAGGCAATGATGACCGATGGCCCGCGATAGGATTCGGCTTCCTTGATTGCCCGGAACAACTGACTGTTATTAGCTCCCATGGCAACCTGGGCAACATACACGTACCCATAACTCATGGCCATCGCCCCCAGGTCTTTCTTCCTGACTTTCTTCCCCGAAGCGGCAAACTTCGCGACCGCCCCAACCGGCGTGGCCTTGGACGACTGACCTCCCGTATTGGAATAGACTTCGGTGTCCAATACCAAAATGTTGATATCCTCTCCGGAGGCAATCACGTGATCCAACCCGCCGTACCCGATGTCGTAAGCCCACCCGTCGCCGCCAATCACCCAAATCGACTTCTTCACCAGGTACTGGCGCAGGGCCAGGATGTCTTTGGCCGGTGGATCCTTTTCTTTCTCCAGTAACGGGATCATCTTCACGGAAGCCTCTTTCGACAGCGCTGCGTCATCTTTCCCTTCGATCCACTGAGTGAAGACGGTCAGCAATTCAACCGACATCCGGTTCTCCCTGATGGCTTCGCGCATCTTCTGCGCCATCCGTTTGCGCAAGTGTGCAATCCCCACCGCCATTCCAAATCCATACTCCGCATTGTCTTCAAACAACGAGTTGGCCCAGGCCGGACCGTGTCCATCGGTATTCGGACGGTACGGGGAATAGGGAGCAGTCCCTCCGTAGATGGAGGAACATCCGGTGGCGTTAGCAATCATCATCCGTTCCCCGTAAAGCTGCGTGATCAGCTTGATGTAAGGTGTTTCCCCGCATCCGCCGCAGGCGCCCGAAAATTCAAAGAGGGGCTGGGCGAACTGGCTGTTCTTGAAAGTCTTGAAACGGTCCACCACATCCATCTTGTAGGTGACATGGCCGATCAGGTAATCCCAGTTTTGGGTTTGCGGCATCTGGGAGCCGAGGGTCCGGAATTCCAGCGATTTGGTTTTGGCCGGACAAACATCAATGCAGTTCCCGCAACCGGTGCAGTCGAGTATGCTCACCTGGATCCGGAACTCCAGTCCGGCCAGTTCTTTCCCGACCGCTTTCAGAGTAACCAGTTCCGCAGGGGCATGTTTTTTCTCCTCTTCGTTCAGCAGGAATGGACGGATGACGGCGTGCGGACAAACATAGGCACACTGGTTGCACTGGATGCAATTCTCCGGAAGCCACAATGGGACATTCACTGCAATCCCGCGTTTTTCCAGTACAGTCGTGCCGGCCGGGAAGGTGCCGTCTTCTCGTCCTACAAATGCGCTCACCGGGATCTCGTCGCCTTTGAAACTGTTGACCGGTTCGAAGATCTGCTTGATAAAGGGATCAGCTTTGGGATCAACAGCAGGCGCTTTGATCTCGAGTTTCTCCCATTCGGCCGGAACCTCAACTTCAATCACCTCTCCGCCTTTATCGATGGCCACAATGTTCATCTTCACGATCTCTTCGCCCTTCCGGCCATAGGTCTTCATGATGGCCGTCTTCATCTCATCCACCACTGTTTTGTAAGGGATCACGTTGGCCAGCTTGAAGAAGGCCGATTGCATGATTGAGTTGGTGCGGTTGCCCAGTCCGATCTCTTCTGCAATAACGGTTGCGTTGATGATATAAAATTTGATCTTGTGCTGAGCCAGATATTTTTTCATGTGGTCGGGAAGCCGTTTCCTGGTCTCTTCTGCATCCCAGATGCTGTTCAGCAGGAAGGTTCCGCCGTCTTTCAGCCCTTTCAGCAGGTCGTATTTCTCGAGGTAGGCAGGCACATGGCAGGCCACGAAATCGGGGGTGTTGACCAGGTATGTCGAGCGAATCGGCTTGTCGCCAAAACGCAGGTGCGACACCGTTACCCCGCCTGACTTCTTCGAATCATAGGCAAAATAGGCCTGGGAATATAGGTCGGTGTTGTCGCCGATAATCTTAATGCTGTTCTTGTTCGCGCCCACGGTTCCGTCGGCCCCGATCCCCCAGAATTTGGCCGAATAGGTCCCTTTGGCTTCGATGCTCACTTCAGGAAGCAGGGGCAACGAATGGAAAGTCACATCGTCGACGATGCCGATGGTGAAATGGTTTTTCGGCTCTTTCAGTTTCAGGTTGTTGAACACCGAGATGATTTGTGAAGGAGTGGTATCCTTGGAGCTAAGTCCGTAACGGCCACCCAGGATCAATGGGTGATCCGGCCGGTCATAGAAGAGATCCCTGACATCGAGGTAGAGCGGATCTCCGTTGGCGCCGGACTCTTTGGCGCGGTCGAGAACGGCAATCCGTTTGACGCTCTTCGGAAATACATTGAAAAAATATATAGCCGAAAACGGCCGGTACAGATGAACGGTGATCAACCCCACCTTTTCCCCTTTTTCATTCAGGTGGTCCACCACCTCTTTGATCGTCTCGGTGACGGAACCCATCGCAATCACGATGTTTTCGGCATCCGGGGCGCCGTAGTAAACAAACGGATGGTACTCGCGGCCGGTCAGCTTGAAAATCTCTTTCATGTAGCCTTCTACCACATCGGGAACAAGCTCGTAGAAGCGGTTTATCGCCTCCTTGGCCTGGAAGAAGATGTCGGGATTCTGAGCCGTTCCTCTCGTCACCGGATGCTCGGGATTCAGCGCTCGTTCACGGAACTCCTGCAAGGCCTGGTAGTCGATCAGTTTGGCCATCTCTTCGTCGGTGAAGGATTCGATCTTCTGAACCTCATGAGACGAGCGGAATCCGTCGAAAAAGTGCAGAAAGGGCAGGCGCGATTTAATGGCGCTCAGGTGGGCAATTCCGGCCAGGTCCATGATCTCCTGGATGCTGCCGCTGGCCAACATGGCAAAGCCTGTCTGGCGGGTAGCATACACATCGGAATGGTCGCCGAAGATCGACAAGGCATGCGCAGCCACGGAGCGGGCGCTCACGTGGAACACGCCGGGCAGCAACTCGCCGGAAATTTTGTACATGTTGGGAATCATCAGAAGCAACCCCTGCGAAGCGGTATAGGTGGTCGTAAGTATACCCGCCTGTAGCGAACCGTGTACAGCTCCTGCCGCTCCGGCTTCCGACTGCATCTCCACCACCTTCACTGTATCCCCGAAAATATTTTTCCTCCCGTGGGCGGCCCACTCATCCACGTTTTCGGCCATGTTCGACGAGGGTGTGATCGGGTAAATAGCCGCCACTTCGCTGAACATGTAAGAAATGTGCGAAGCAGCCTGGTTCCCGTCACAGGTTAAATAATTAACATTTTTCATAGTATGTTGATTATTAGTATTTTATAGCCTTACTGTGAATTTTTTAACGAGCACAAAGCTACTACTTACTTTTGGGAAAAGCAATTTTTCGATTCATGATACCAGATGCCGGATGCCAGATACCGGATGACAATGACGGATCTGCCAAAATTTGAGATGTACGAAGTCGGCTCTCAGATTAGAAGATCAGTGAAATCAATAAAATCAAATATAGATCACCTTGAGACTCTTTTTGAAACAAAATCGCTCAAATCTGAGAAAGTCTATATCGATCTGTAGAATCGCTTGGAGGTTCTATGCAAAATCCGGATATATTGACCACTTTTTTATTATATTTATCATCATGATTTTTTCATACGTTTCAGCAATCAACAAAAAAGGAGGTATTATGAAAAAACTGAGCTTCACACGTGCAGCGCTCATCTTGCTTACTTTGACAGCTACTTCATTCACTCTTGTCGATCTTGACCCAGGGTACATCAAAGCCTTTGGCTATGGTTCCAGCAGTGCATCTTTTATAACCATGTCGGGAAGGATCAATGTCCCGAATGCATCACCATCTACCGTATATTCACCACTAAAATCAATCCGGGTTACCTCATTATAAAAGGCATATCCGGCATAAGTATCACCAATATGCGCTCCAAATGAAAAAGGATACCTCATCTTTTGAATGGGATCGGTATAAACCAGAGCAATCTCTTTTTCCAGACTGATCAATCCCTTTTCTTCAAATCCATTTTCCGAGAAATTAAAAAAATACTCTTAACCTCCTTTATTAAGAAATATAACTTAACGGGTGGTGCTGAAAACGCACCCCTGAATGCATACGATATCTGGGCAAATGCTTACAAGGTGATGAAACGCCACTGCTACAAATAATCCTAAAAGTTCCATCCTCTTCCCTCTTCCTTCTTCCCTCTTCCCTCTTCCCTCTTCCCTCTTCCCTCTTCCTTCCCTTACACCGAGGCCCCCAGAATCATCCCCGACAGCATCGGGATCATCCAGATGATCCATACGACCACGCTGAAGCGGTGAAACGTCAGGATCAGTTTCTCGTTCTTTTGTACTAACACAACGGTTGCCCAGATGGCATGAAAGAGCATGATGAGGATGGCGGCCAGACCGGTCAACCCATGAAAGGTAAATTTGAACAGGGTTCCTGCAAGAAGAGTCATGGCGGTAGTACCAATGGTATCGCAAATGAATCCGGTCCAGAAAAAAATGGCTTGCCACCCTTTCAACTTCCGCTGAAAACGCTCGGCCCACACGCCAATGGAATAGAACGCCATAGCCAGGTTGATGAAGATAATCGAGAAAAGAAGTTCCAGATTCACGGCGGCAAAGTTATCATTTCTATCCCGATTTGTGAGGG
>JAZDGR010000125.1:0-10806 GCA_043806735.1 bacterium
AACAACCGCAGGATCATGACCAAGGCGATGTGGTACAATGGCACCGAACTGTCGACCCTGGCCCGGAGGGCGCTGGAACACGAGCAGGTCACCATCGTGGCACACGCCTGCGGATACATCCATTCGATCTATCCGGAAGCTACGATTGACCCCAAAGTATACGCACAGTTCAAGGAATCCCTTTCCGCCTTTCTCAATACCTCCGTTTCGTTTGAGATCTTTGTAAATTTCCTCCGTTCCTTCCACCGCTACCAATCCCTTTTTCAACTCTGTTGCCCCTGCCAGGGATCCCCAAAGTACATCTCCCTCGAAAAAGCATTTAGCTATGAACACGGAAGTAAAAACCGGCTGGGTGACAAGACCTCAAAAAAGCTGTTGTGTGAATTCGGGGATGAGGACCTTTTCATCTTTCCGCTGGAAAACCGGGCAATTCTTTATGAGAACGATCCTCTCTTTGCGCCGAAATCCATTGCAGAATTTCTCGCCGCCTTTACGAAACAATTTCCTGCGCTTGCTTCCAGGAAAGATCTGCGTGACGACCTGAAACGGTTTGTCCATACAGTTCCGCGGTTGCCGGGG
Source organism: bacterium (assembly GCA_043806735.1). Taxonomy (GTDB): domain Bacteria; phylum Bacteroidota; class Bacteroidia; order Bacteroidales; family FEN-979; genus QYOJ01. The sequence continues at coordinate 580 of JAZDGR010000125.1, forward strand.
GGTGATAAGACGTTTATTGGCAGTTGGCAAGAAGGTGGAATAGAGGCACAGAGGCACAGAGGCACAAAGGCACAAAGGCACAAAGGCACAAAGGCACCAGGGGATGTTGAAACTGGTATTACGACAGATCAAACCCGCGAAGAAATTCTCAACCTGTTCTTAACCATTCTGCATCCTGAATCAAATGCTCCAAATCCTCTATCCCCTATAAACCATCCGGCATCCGGCATCATTGTCATTGCGAGCGTAGCGAAGCAACGGTATCCGGCATCCAGTATCGAGTTGGCTTTCTACGCCGGCCGTTTCATGGACCATTGCGACTGGACCCCATTCCTGAAAGCGGCATTTGAGCGAAATCCCGTATCCATAGGCTATTTCCATGAGATGGACCTCCCTGCGGCTCACGCCCGGTTGCTCACCTGGCCCAATACTTCGATTTACGAAGGAAACCGGCTTGCCTTACCCGATGAGGTGGTCAACTTTACACGGGGCGACGGGATAGAAAAGGCGCTGACCCTTGCCAATGTCATCCGGGCGAGGCATCCGGGAGAGAAAATCTCACTGACCATCGACAACCAGGGAGTCGTTCTGAAAGGCGCATCGGAGCGGTTTCATTTCCAAAGCGGAAAACAATTCACAAAACAGATAGTTTACTAGGTTCTGTGCCATGGTGCAGTGGTGCCTTGTTATTTGACAGTGACAATCTCCCAGGGCTTTGCGATCTCCCAGGCGCTTCGGGTGAAATCGGGAATGGAGACGGCGTTGCTGCGGTTTTTCACCGAAATTTCACTCAGTTCCACGATGGACGACCACGTTGCGGCATCGTAGACATCCTGGTCGAGCGGAAATCCATTGCGCAGGCAATAGATCAGGCGGTAATCCATGATGAAATCCATTCCTCCGTGGCCGCCCACCTCCCGGGCTTTTTCGCCGATCTGGCGTGAGAGGGGATGCTCATAATCGTTCATCAGTTTTTGGTAGTCTTCCGGCTTCAGCCACTGGTGGGCTTCGGGTTCCAATGCGATCTGGCTTTCGGGATCCTTCATGGCAATCCCTTTGGTCGCGCTGAGGAGATGGATGCGGCTATAAGGGCGGGGAGAGGTGGTGTCGTGCTGGATCAGGATCGTTTTTCCCCGGAACGTGCGCACCAGCGTAGTGTTCATATCCCCAAGCACATAGTTTTGAAGGGCTTCGGGGCTCCCGGGGCCGAACTTCTCTTTTGCATAGAGGGTCATTCCCACCTGGCTGGTCGACATCGACGTGAGGGTTTCCATCCGGTCGCCCCGGTTGATCTCCATGATCTGAGCCACCGGACCCAATCCGTGCGTGGGATAAAGATTCCCCGTATGCCATTTGCTGAACTGTAGCCGCCACATGTCATGGTAGCCGTTCACCTCGTCAAACTTCAGCCAGCGGAGGTCGTGGATGTAGGCACATTCGGCGTGCATGATCTCTCCAAACACCCCGTTCCGCGCCATATTCAGGGTAGCCAGCTCGAAGAAGTCGTAACAGCAGTTCTCCAGCATCATGCAGTGGCGCTGAGTTTTTTCGGCCGTGTTGACCAGCTCCCAGCACTCCTCCATCGTAGTGGCAGCCGGCACCTCAACGGCGGCGTGTTTTCCGTTGTTCATCGCATAGACGGCATTGGGGGTATGCAGTGACCAGGGGGTACAGCTGTAAACAAGGTCGACGTCATCACGTTCACAGAGTTTCATCCAATCGTATTCTCCTTTGTCATATCCGGCGGGCTCCTTGCGCCCTTTATCCGTGATGATCTTTTTGGCCTGCACGACCCGTTCAGGAACTACATCGCACACGGCTGTGATCTCTACCCCTTCCACGTTCAGGAGCCGTTCCACTCCTTCCATGCCCCGCATGCCCAGTCCGATCAGCCCGATACGGACTGTTTTCAGCTGCGGACAGGTCAATCCCATAACGCTGTTCCCCTGGCGGTCGGGGGCCGGTAGTTGAATGGGAGAGAACAGGGAAGTAGCGCCGGCGAGGTCGCCAAGCCCCACGGCAGTCAGTCCGGCAGCGGTGATTTTAAGGAAAGAACGGCGGGAGGTTTTCATGGAATGAAAATTAGGAAATTCGAAATTAAAAAATTCGAATATTTTTTGTTTTTGCTTTAAAACGGGCACGTTTGCTCATATTCCGTGATCTGTTATTGATTTAACAGCTTGTTAATCAATCTTCTCGAAAAAATTTTTCTTGCATTCCCTTTTTTTCTTTCGTAGGTTTGCAAGCGTGTAGCTGGATTAAAAAACAGTTTACTCCGGTCAAACCGGGATCAAAAAAAGGAGGTAAAATATGGAAACCAAACAGGAAATTTCTTATGAGCTGATGAAAAAATATGGTTCGAGGTGGGCCATACTTACAGCCATGAGCATGGATATGACCAAAAAGGGAGTGCAGTTAGCTCGTGATATTCATTCCATTCTGGAGGTAACCAGGATTGAGATCACCTCCGGGTGCTACTCGACGTGTGAGATCGATTGCACCTTAAATAAAGTGGAGGGTGAGTTGGTCTCGTCCGGCTCTGCTTTCGGAGAAGTGTACGTGGATCCCTGGATTGATCTTCTTGCCAAAGCCATGCAGGGTGAGCTTAACTATGAAAAGATAACCAGTATACCCGCACTTAAGCCCATTGCAAGCGCCTGTGGCTTTCTGAAGTGCGGTTGCTAAGTATTCCAAATTATCATTGCGATCCACAGTACCTGGGAGAAGCAAGAATTCCACATGTCAGGTTTTTCATTATTTTTGCCCCATGGCTAACAACGAAGAACTTTTCAGGAAGATCATTGCCCATGCCAAGGAATATGGCTATGTGTTTCCTTCGAGCGAATTGTACGACGGATTAAGCGCGGTGTACGATTATGGCCCCTTTGGCGTGGAACTCAAAAATAACATCAAAGAATATTGGTGGAAGTCGATGGTACAGTACAACGAGAATATCGTCGGACTGGATTCTGCCATTTTCATGCATCCCACCGTGTGGAAAGCATCGGGCCATGTGGATGCCTTCAACGACCCGATGATAGACAACAAGGATTCCAGGAAGCGCTACCGTGCCGATGTGCTGGTGGAAGACCACATCCAGAAGCTGGAAGAGAAGATACAAAAAGAGGTGGACAAAGCCTGCGCACGGTTCGGAGAATCCTTTGATGAACAGATGTTCCGGCAGACCAATCCCCGCGTGCTGGAGAACCTGAAGAAAATCGAGGAGATCAAGCGCCGCTTTTACCCGGCATTGGAACGGAATGACCTGGCCGATGTAAAACTCTTGATCGAAGAGCTGGGCATTGTATGTCCGGTCTCCGGAAGCCGTAACTGGACCGATGTACGCCAATTTAACCTGATGTTCTCTACCCAGATGGGTTCGGTAAATGAAGATGCCAGCGCTATTTTCCTCCGCCCCGAGACGGCCCAGGGGATCTTTGTGAATTTCCTGAATGTGCAGAAATCGGCCCGGATGAAGATTCCGTTTGGCATCGCGCAGATCGGGAAAGCGTTCCGCAACGAGATCGTGGCACGCCAGTTCCTTTTCCGGATGCGGGAATTTGAACAGATGGAGATGCAGTTCTTTGTACGTCCGGGAACAGAGATGGAATGGTACCACTTCTGGAAAGCGGAGCGGATGAAGTGGCACCTCTCCCTGGGTATGCCTGCGGCGAAGTACCGCTTCCACGATCACGACAAGCTGGCTCATTATGCCAACGCCGCCACCGACATCGAATTTGAGTTTCCCATCGGATTCAAGGAGCTGGAAGGAATTCATAGTCGCACCAACTTCGACCTGGGCGCTCACCAGGAGTACTCGGGCAAGAAGTTACAGTATTTCGACCAGGAACTTAACGAGAGTTATTTGCCTTATGTGGTTGAGACGTCGATTGGCCTCGACCGTACCTTCCTGGCCGTGCTGAGCCAGGCCTTCCGCGAAGAGAAACTGGACGACGGATCCGAACGCGTAGTGCTTAGCATCCCGGCGAAACTGGCTCCGATCAAAGCCGCCGTGCTTCCACTCGTGAAAAAAGACGGATTGCCGGAGAAGGCGCGTGACATTATGGATGCCCTGAAGTACGATTTCCACTGTTTCTATGAAGAGAAAGACACCATCGGGCGCCGCTACCGCCGGATGGACGCGCTGGGCACGCCATATTGCCTCACGATCGACCACCAGACGCTCAGCGACAACACCGTGACCATCCGCGACCGGGATACGATGCTGCAGGAGCGAATCAAGGTGGAGGAGATTGCCGGGGTGGTTAGAAAGAAGTTGATGTGCTGATGTGCTGATGTGAACAGAAATTGTAAGCCGAGAAACAACTTCTCAATGAAAATAGTATGGAAGATAGTCACAGGTTTTTTGTTGACGCTGGGCGTTCTTGCTTTGCTGATGATCCTCGTTGCGTTTACTTCAGTGCCTTTCTGGATCTGGTATGGATTAGGCACCTCCAGGGCTGGGATCACAGGATCGCCCGATTACATTGTGGTGTTGGGAGGTGCCGGGATTCCCAGTGAAACCGGACTGATGCGGACGTTTTACGCAGCCAAAGCTGCAGCGCATTTCCCGTATGCCAGGTTGATCATAGCCCTTCCCGGCGACACTGCCGACAGCTTAAGTTCCATCAACAAAATGCGGGACGAACTGATCCTCCGGGGTGTTCAACCCGAACGGATCATGCTGGAAGATTCGGGAACCAATACCAGGGCGCAGGCGATCAGGGTCAAAGAGAAAATTACGAATTACGAATTGAACATTAAGAATTCGGATTCTTCTTCCTTCTTCCCTCTTCCCTCGTCCCTCGTCCTTCGTCCCTCGTCCCTCGTCCTTCGTCCCTCGTCCCACGTCCTACTTGTTTCCTCCCCCGAGCACCTCTACCGGGCTGTACTGTCCTTCCGGAAGGTCGGGTTTGAGCAGGTGTACGGGCTTCCGGCCTTTGGGGTTGACAACGAAGCCGATATTTCGTTTACGGCACGAAAACTGGGTGGAAGACCATGGGTACCCGATGTGGGCGACAGCATCACCCTGCGCTACCAGTTCTGGACGCAACTGCAGTATGAGATCCTGATTTTCCGCGAAGGTGTGGCAATTGCCTATTATTGGGCGATGGGGTGGATATAAAATTACGAATTACGAATTCTGAATTACGAATTCTGAATTATGAATTATAGGTAGTCATTGTTTTGTCGATACCCTGAAGGACGAAATTCTTTATTAATTCTACTGCAGTTTCAATACGCGGGATCAGGATCTTCTCCTCTTCACTCGTCCACCGGCTCAGCACATAATCCACTTGATATCCTTTGGCAAAGTCGTTTCCGATACCGATCCTGAGTCTTGGGAAATCGGTGGTTCCCAAGTATTCGATGAGGCTAATCAAACCGTTGTGGCCTCCATCGCTCCCTTTTTTCCGAAGCCGGCACGTTCCTAAAGGAAGGGAGAGGTCGTCCACGATAGCCAGGATGCTGTCGGGCAGGATTTCGTCCTTTTTCATCCAGTACCTGACGGCTTTCCCGCTCAGGTTCATGTAGGTGGTGGGTTTGATGAGAGTGAGGGAACGGCCTTTGAGCGATCCTTTTGCTACGGAAGCATACCTGCCGGAAACAAAGCTGGTGTTCAGGGAAAGCGCTACGGCATCTGCCACAATGAAGCCAATGTTGTGGCGGGTATTGGTATACTCGTCACCGACATTGCCGAGACCTGCAATTAACCATTTAATCATTTAGAATTGGTATAGAGATAAGTGATACGAGATACTGCTTCTATTCTTCCTTCTTCTCGGGTTTTTCCGCTTCTTCAGCGCCTTCTTCGGCAGGTGCAGCCTCTTCAGGTGTTTCTTCCACCACGATTCTGGCCGTACGAACGCCAACCACTACGGTATTTGCCGGGTCGAGGAATTCGATCTGATCTCTGACCAGGTCGGAGATTTTCACCGATTGTCCGATTTCGAGATGGGCAATATCGATCTCAATAAAGTCGGGCAACTGGTTGATCAGGGCTTTGATTTTCAGTTTCCGTTCTTTTTTATGAAGCTTACCTCCCTGGAGAACCCCATTGGGTGTGCCCGTGAGTTTTACCGGAACTGCGATGGTCACCGGTTTTTCGGGATGGATTTCCAGGAAATCCACGTGGAGGATCCGGTCGGTCACGGGATGGTACTGAACATCCTGCATGATGGTGAGGTGTTCTGTTCCGGCAATGTTCAGTTTGATGATGTAGACTTCCGGGGTAAAGATCAGTTTGGAAAAGAGTTTCTCATCCGTCAGAAAATGAATCTGTTCTTTTCCGCCATACAGTACACAGGGCACCTTTCCCTCCCTGCGAATTCGTTTGGCATCTTTTTTCCCTACGTTCTCTCTCGGAGAACCGCTCAATGATACCTGTTTCATAAAAGATTTACGTATTTGGTTACTATGTAAATGAGAAGTGAATAGTGAAAAGTGAAGAGTGAAAAGTGGATTATAATACCCTAATCCCTAATCCCTATTCGCTAATCCCTAATTGGGCCGGCAAAATTACGAAATTTTCTTAGAATTTAAAGAGCGAGGAGATGGATTCTTTCTTCTTGAGGCGGTTGATCACTTCCGCAATGAGGTCGGCGGTGGTGATGACTTTGATTTTCGGACTTTCTTTGCGAAGGGGGATGGTATCGGTCACAACCAGTTCCTCCAGCGCCGAGTTTTCAATGTGTTCGTACGCTTTCCCCGACAGGAGCGGGTGGACGACCATGGCTCTGACAGAGGCGGCTTCATTTCGCATCAGCACATCGGCGGCTTTGCAAAGGGTTCCCCCGGTGTCGACGATGTCGTCGAGGACAATGACATGTTTCCCTTTGACGTCGCCCACCAGGGCCATTTTTTCGATTTCATTGGGTTTTGACCGGTGTTTGTAACAGATCACGAAGCTGGCGTGGAAGAATTTGGCATAGGAACCGGCGCGGCGGGTTCCTCCGATATCAGGGGAGGCGAATGTGAGTTCATCGAGATGAAGGCTTTTCAGGTAAGGGATGAAGACGGAGGAAGCATAGAGGTGATCAACCGGTACGTCGAAGAAACCCTGGATCTGGTCGGCATGGAGGTCGAGGGTGATGATGCGGGTTACGCCGGCAGCCATCAGCAGGTTAGCCACAAGTTTGGAGGCGATGGAGACGCGGGGTTTGTCTTTGCGATCCTGGCGGGCAAAGCCGAAATACGGCATGACTGCCACGATGGTACGTGCGGAGGCGCGGCGGGCTGCATCGATCATCATCAGCAGTTCCATCAGGTTATCGGAGGGAGTGAAGGTCGACTGAACGATAAAGACGTCGGTACCGCGGATGTTTTCATCGAAGCAAGGCTGAAATTCACCATCGGCAAAATTGGTAACCGAGACTTTTCCCAACTCGATCCCATAAGCCAGGGCGATTTTTTCGCCGAGGTACTGGGACGTTCTTCCTGCGAAGATTTTGACTTTTGCTGCCATGGGGTTTGTGCTTTTGGATGATCCTTCAAAAATAAAGGATTCGACAACGGGATGCAAGGGTTTTTTGTGAACACCGGGTTTATTTTCCTCTCCCGGATCCGGGAACAAAAAAAGCCCTGCGCATGGCAGGGCCTAAAATGTAACTTTTAATGTGAAATTAAAACTATACCAGTCTTACATTTGCAGCATTAAGTCCTTTTTTCCCTTCCTGGAGATCAAACGTTACTTCATCGTTTTCCCTGATCTCATCAATGAGGCCGGATACATGTACGAAGTATTCTTTTTCTGATTCCTTGTCTTTAATAAATCCGAAACCTTTCGAATGATTAAAGAATTTTACAATTCCATGATTCATGTTGTACTATTTGTTAATTTTTGCAAAGGTACGAAAAATAACTATATCCAACACTCTGAAGCCGCATTTCATTAGTTTTTGGTATATGCCGTGAAATGCGTAGTTTTGCGGCGGGATACCCCTCCCCCGGCCCCTCCCCACAAAGGGAGGGGAGATCAGGCCCGGATGGCGGAATAGGTAGACGCGTTGGTCTCAAAAACCAATGAACGCAAGTTCGTGCCGGTTCGATTCCGGCTCCGGGTACAACTTAAATCGTGAAAGGGTGCAATAGCGAGATGGCGAAAGTTGTTTCGCTATTTTAAGCACAAGCCTGCAAACTGCCCCCCCACGGTTTTCTTTATTCGATAATCAACATTGAGGTCTCCTCCATCATGGCATTGGTATATTCGGTTGGAGGAATCGGACCGATTACGGGGTCGCCGATCTTGATGTATCTCTTTAAAACAAAGGTCACCCCATTGGAATAGATGAAATCAGGTCCATCGGTTATCTGAAAATGCAAGTGCGGATCGGTGGAGTTACCTGAATTGCCCAGCAGGGCCACTGGATCCCCCTCTTTTACCTGATCCCCTGCCTGGACCAGGAAAGAGTTGGGTACTATGTGGGCATATCCGGCAAAATGTCCTCCTCCAATATCTAAGACGAGGTAATTTCCAGCGAATTCGATGAATGAATAAAAGACCACATTCATGGCATCGCCATGGTTCTCGGGTAAACCATCGACCAAGGTCACCACAACCCCGTCGGCCACAGCATAAAGCGTATCCCCATAATTGAAATAGGATTCATTGACTTTGGGATCACCCTCATAAAACTTGAATTCCTCATTGTATTTCCGTGAGTCAAAAGCAAAACGCTCGGGTCTCCATAACTTTCCTCCCGTAAACAATAAAATCCTGAAGTGGAGTCCCCTAGTGGACTGGTTTTCCAGTAGCATCATCTCCCCTTTGACCGGTGAGGATATCCTGACGGGGGATTCACTCAGTCGTGGAGAGAATATGGCCCCTTCGTAAACCATCGGTAAGTTTTGCAGAGTGTCCCGGAATTCGAACCGGTGAGAAAGGGTGGTAGGATAGGCTTGATCCAAAGGGAGAGGAAGCTGAATGGAAAGGTAGCAGTGGTTCAGTTTATCCCAGGTTAAAAAGGGGAAAGGGGGTATCGGATCTTTATAGATGTCGGGCAGGTCACTCTTTTCAATAGTGAACAGAGCAGCTTTTGTTTGGTTGTCCAGCACTACGATCTTTTCCAGGGTCAGTCCCTCCTTTTCGAACTCCCACGTCCTGAGTGTATACCCGATCCGAAAGAATTTTTCCGTGGGATACGGGATTTCATTGATCACTACCTCCATGGTGCGGTTAATTGGTTATGGAACATATAAAGCATGAGCTCATGGTATGAATGACTATGACCCAAGTGTATCATTATCTCCGTCGCTGAGGTCGAATGGGTTTTCAGTGAGGTGTCTCCGGGATTGTCATTCATGGCATTCGTATATTTTAAGAGTTAGATAATTTGTCGTAAATTTGCATAAAGAAAGCAAAGAAATGAAACCAAAAAAGCTCAAACATATAGATTTTACAGCAATTATTGAGAAAAGCGAGGATGGATGGTATGTCGGACAACTGGAAGAACTTCCAGAGGTTATTTCACAAGGTAAAACCATAGAGGAATTAAAAAGTAACCTTCAGGATGCGCTGGAACTTATCATTTCTCATCAGCGGGAAACAACCCTCAGCCTTTATCAAGGTAAGAAATTTATCCGCAGGAAACTGAGCTTTGCCTGATGAAACGCACGGAGTTTCTCAAACATCTTGCCTCACATAACTGCACTCTCGTTAGGGAAGGAGCTAATCACTCGATTTTCATTAATCCGATAAATCGTAAGCAAATTACAGTCGGGCGACATCAGGAATTATCCAACCTGTTATGTAAGAAGATTTGTAAGCAGCTTGATATTCCTTCTATTTGACCTATTCAGAACACAGGTGTCGGGATAAATTCTCAATGAAATCAACCACTTTCAGAAAATCAAGGATAAAATCACGGTTAGATATTTCGTCAGAGTAGTGTACAGACAAGACTGATTACTTGATTATTAATCAGTTGAGTACGTAAATTCAAAAAGTTAGATGGAAGAATTTATGTAAGAATAACTTGCAGAAAGACAGGCAATTACCTGTCTTTTTTGTTACAGTACACCAACACTTTGGAAATACTTTTAGTTCGTTAACCAATGAATCAAACAGAAATTTCAATCCCGGTGCGGAGAATTTCTTTGCTTACAGGGTTGGCGGAAGTAAAATCTTGTTCATCAAATGGATGAGGCTCTACACGAGTATCGAAATTCCCTGTCAGTTGTAGCAAATTAACCTGCGTTTGAAACGGATCAGACAATTCATTCAAGATA
>JAZDGR010000126.1:0-2332 GCA_043806735.1 bacterium
CTTTATCGGATTTCTTTCCGGCTCCTACCTTGCCCTGTACCTCTCTTCCCTGAATCCCATAGATGCCTTGAAGAATAAAATCTTCATCAGCCGGAAATTCAACCTCAGTAAAATCCTGATCGTATTCCAGTTGTTCATCACCCTGTCGCTATTGATCTGTGTAATGATCATCTTTGCCCAGATCCGATATTGCCTGACCAAAGACTGCGGAATCGAGAAAGGGAACCTGCTCCTGGTCTCGTTTGATCCGGCAACCATACCGGTCTATCCGCAGTTAAAAGCTAAGCTTCTGGAGGAAAAAGCTATCCAATCCGTTTCAGGAGCCGGGATCATGCCTCCTTCCGATGCCAGTATCTCGATTAAATTCAATCTCTCTTCCGATCCGGATCAACCCATCTCCGTGGAGAATTACATGGTGGATGCCCAGTTTTTCAAAACGCTTGGCGCCGAAATTCTCTCCGGACGGGATTTTGACCCTAACCTGCCCGAAGACCTTAAATCCAGTATTATCCTGAATGAATCGGCGGTCAAAGCCATGAATTTTACCAATCCGGTCGGGAAAAGTCTGGGGCAGTTCAAGGTGATTGGCGTGGTGAAAGATTTCAACACACATTCCCTTTACTCCGGGATCAAGCCTTCGTTCTATCAGTTGCAACCCGCTGCCACCCAGAAAATGGCGATCCGCATGACGGCAGGGAAGGAAGACGAAGCCGTTCAGGCCCTTCGGAAACACTGGAATGACCTGGTTCCCGATGCACCGGTGAACTTTTCCACATTTCACAACCAACTGGACCTGATGTACCTTCGGGAGCAAAAGTTCGGACAGGTCGTTGCCTCATTTTCCCTGTTGGCTTTTATCATCACCGGGATGGGATTGTTTGGCCTGGCCCTGCTCATTGCCGAACGTAAAACGAAAGAGGTTGCCATTCGCAAAGTATTTGGCGCTACAAACGCCCATATTCTCTACCGGATGCTGAAAGAATTTCTGATCTACATCGGCATCGCTTCTCTCCTCTCCATTCCGGTGACCTGGTTCCTGATGACCCGTTGGCTGTCGGTCTTTTACTACCGGATTCCGGTTTCCTGGTATCTCTTCCTCCTTTCGATTGTTGCGGTCGCTATCTTTGTATCGGCGATCATGATGCTACGAACCTGGACCGTGCTTCGCAAGAACCTGATCAACGCATTGAAATATGAGTAGATTCCCTTTTTCACGGCAACTCGACATGATGGACTGCGGACCCGCATGCCTTCAGATGATTGCCCGTTTCCATGGGAAGAACTACTCGCTCTCCACCCTCCGAGACCTGAGTCACATCACCAGGGACGGGGTCAGCATGCTGGGTATCAGCGATGCGGCAGAAGCCATCGGGTTCCGTACGATGGGCGTGAAAATTACGTACGAAGAACTTCTGGGAGAAGCCCCTCTGCCATGCATCATTCACTGGGAACAGAATCATTTTGTCGTCCTTTACCGGATCCGGCAGAAAAACGGAAAGGATTATTTGTACATAGCCAATCCGGCGATCGGAAAAGGGGTCCTACGGAAAGAGCACTTCCTTCAGAAATGGATGGCCGGTGCCGGCGAGACGGAAGAACAAAAGGGGATCGCACTTTTACTTGAGCCTACTCCCGAATTTGCGGCAAAAAAAGACGAAACTACGAGCACTTCCCGCCTCCGTTTTATTTTCAGCTACCTCAAGCCTCACCGGAAGTTGTTTTCCCAGCTTGTACTCGGGATGATCCTGGGAAGTCTGTTCATGCTGATCTTTCCTTTCCTTACCCAATCGATCATCGACATCGGGATCCAGAACCAGGACCTGAACTTCATCTCCCTGGTACTCCTGGCCATGATGGCCCTTTTCCTCGGACAGATCACGGTGGAATTTATCCGTGGATGGATCCTGCTTCACATCAGTACCCGCATCAACATCTCGCTGATCTCCGATTTTCTGATCAAGATCATGAAGCTACCGATCGGGTTCTTCGATACCAAACGCACCGGAGACCTGATCCAGCGGATCCTTGATCACGACCGGATCCAGTCGTTTCTGACTGTAAGCTCCCTCAGCATTCTCTTCTCCACCGTCAATTTTATCATATTCGGATTGGTCCTTCTGGCATACAATACCATCATTTTCCTCGTGTTCGTGACCGGCAGCGTACTTTACGCGGTCTGGGTCTATCTTTTCATGAAACGGCGAAAGGAACTCGATTATGCACGCTTCTCTTACATGGCAGAGAACCAGGGAAATCTGTTCCAACTGGTCACCGGGATGCAGGAGATCAAACTCAACAACTGCGAACGGGAAAAACGCTGGGACTGGGAACG
>JAZDGR010000127.1:0-18288 GCA_043806735.1 bacterium
CGCCATCGTCGCCGTTACCAACGACCTGACCACAGATCAGCGCGTGGACCGTACCTGCCTGACCCTAGTGAAGCTGGGATATGACGTCCTGTTGGTTGGCCGGAGACGTAAACACAGTCTGCCTCTTGTGCCCCGCTCCTACCGGACAACCCGTATGCGGCTACTTTTCGACAAAGGCCCCCTTTTCTACGCCGAATATAACTTACGGCTTTTCTTTCTCCTTCTGAGCCGCAAATCCAACCTCCTCGTCTCCAACGATCTCGATACCCTCCTATCCAGCTACCTCGCTTACCGCATTAAAAACCTTCTCCCCCTCTCCTTGAGGAGAGGGGGCCGGGGGGTGAGGCCATCCCGGACACGGGGCCGGGGGGTGAGGTCATCCCCGGTAGCGGGCCAGGGGGTGAGGCTGCTCCACGACTGTCACGAATTCTTCCGGGGAGTACCTGAACTGGTGGGGAGGAAAACCACTACCCGGATCTGGAAAGGGATTGAGAACAGGATTTTTCCGAAACTGAAACAGGTGATTGCCGTAAACGAATCGGTAGCCAATCTGTATCGCCAGGAATACGGGAATGAGATCACCGTGATCCGCAATGTCCCGTTCCGGAAGCCTCCTGGAACACCGAAACGGAAACAGGAGATGGGCATCCGGGAGGAACAGAAAGTGATCCTGTACCAGGGAGCGGTTAATGTAGACCGCGGACTGGAAGAAGCCATCCAGGCCATGAAATTCCTCCGCACTGATGCTGTGCTGATCATTGCCGGGATTGGAGATAAATTCAACCGGCTGCAGGAATTTGTGAAACAGCAGAAAGTGCCCGGGAAGGTCATTTTTACCGGTGAGATCCCTTTTCAGGAACTGCATGCCCTCACGCTTATGGCAACGATCGGCCTGTCGATCGAGAAGGATGTCAGCCTAAACTACCATTATTGCCTGCCCAACAAGTTTCTCGATTACATCCAGGCAGGAGTTCCTGTTCTGATATCCCCGTTCCCGGAGATGGTCGCGATCCTGGATAAATATTTCATTGGGGAGGTCCTTGAAAACCATGATCCAAAAACCCTTGCAGAGAAGCTGGACAGTATGCTGATGAACGAGACCCGGCTTGCCCTGTTCCGCGAAAACCTTCGAAAAGCCGCTGAGGAACTGTGTTGGGAGAATGAGGAGGCGAAGCTGAGAGGGGCGTTAGAGGAGGTATGAGGGTATGAGGATTTCCCTTAATGACCTTAATGACTTTAATGACGAATGACGAATATGCGAATGACCAATGACCTTGAACCTTGAACCTTGAACCTTGAACCTATCACCTTGAACCTGCATATTGTATCGTTCGATATCCCGTATCCGCCGAATTATGGCGGGGTGATTGATGTTTATTACAAGATCAAAGCGCTGCACGACGAGGGGGTGAAGGTCTGCCTCCATTGTTTTGAGTATCACCGGAAACCCGCACCGGAACTGGCGGAAATCTGCGCTGAAGTCCACTATTATCCGCGAAGGACCGGCTTCGCAAGTTCCCTCTCCCTTCGGCCGTACATCGTGGAAAGCCGCAGGTCCGACGAGCTTATTGACAGACTCCTGGAAGATACTTATCCGATCTTGTTTGAAGGGCTGCATTCCTGTTTTCTTCTGGATGATACGAGGTTGAAAAGCCGGCTGAAGATCTACCGGGAGAGCAACATCGAACATCGGTACTACTATCATCTTTGTAAGGCAGAGAAAAACCTTTGGAAAAAAGCCTATTTCCTTGCCGAAAGTATCCGCCTCAAACTGTTTCAACGAATACTCAGCCATGCTGATAAAATGCTCGTCGTATCGCTCGATGATCAACGCTACCTGAAGTCACACTTCCCCGGGAAGGAGGTTTTCTGGCTGCCCAGCTTTCACCGCGACAATGAAGTCCGTTCCCTTCCCGGGAAAGGAACCTACGTGTTGTACCAGGCAAACCTGAGCGTTCCTGAAAACAGGAAGGCTGCCGAGTACATACTGCACACCATTTACGATGACTCCCTTCCCGAATTGGTACTTGCCGGTCTTGATCCTCCTTCAAGCCTGATCAGGCTGGCCGGTCAGCGGCCCAACGTGAGGGTAGTCTTAAATCCGGATGACGAAGAGATGTCCCGCCTGATTCAACATGCGCAGATCAACCTGATGCTGACATTCCAGGCAACCGGACTGAAACTGAAACTTCTCAATGCCTTATTTCAGGGCCGGTTCTGCCTGGTGAACCGGGAAATGGTCGCAGGGACAGGCCTGAACTCTCTTTGTGAACTGGCATCGACACCCGATCAGTTCAGGGAATCGATCAGAAAGTTCATGGAAATTGATTTTACACAAGATCAGATTTCGCAAAGGGAGGCGCTCCTGCTCGATCGTTATTCGAATAAAAAGAATTGCAAAATCCTCCGGGATATATTAACTTTGTCCTAGTTCTGACCCATTTCCCAATCTAACCGTCATGAAAAAAATCCTTGTTCCTATAGATTTTTCCAGCCATACGGATATCACCTGCGGGTATGCCCTGGAACTCGCGAAAGTTTATTCTTCGGAAATCCTGCTGTTTCATACCTATTTCGATCAGATCATCCTGACCGAAACAACCTTTCCTGACAGTATGAACATGAATGCGGTTTATAACGAGGAGTTGATAAAGGAGATGCAAAAACAGGCAGAAACGAATATGAAGGCTCTCCACAACAAGATCCTTGAAAAAACCGGGCAGGAAGGGCTGGATAACATTCGCATCTCTACGATGGTTGTAGGCGGGGATATTGAGATGGAATTGAGGATGGTTTGCCAGGATTACCATCCCGACATAGTAGTCATGGGAACCCGCGGCCAGGGCCGGAACGTGAATGTCTGGGGCAGGGTTTCCACTTACATTATCAACCATGCCAAAGTTCCTGTTCTGACCGTCCCAGAGATCAAATCCATGATGGGGTTCCAGGTTGTCATGTTTGCAGCCGACCTTTCAGAAAACAACGCAGCAGCAATCCATAGGGTACTTTCGCTACTCAAGCCATTCCATAGCCGGTTGTATGTGGTCCATTTCATTACGGGGAAAGATGGAGAAGAGGAGAAAATGCAATTGCTTAAGCAATCCTTTAGCGAGCTTGAAAGCAAAGGGCTGATCCATTTCGACCTGGTGAAGGTGGAAGAGGATAACCAGAAAGCGCTGGATGATTATACAAGTGACTACGGGATCGAGGTCATCGCTTTTCAGCCACACAAACGAAGCGTTTTTTACAACCTCTTTACAAAAAACATTACCAAGAAAAACCTCTTCTCGACCAACATTCCCCTCCTGGCCATCCCGGTAGAATAGCTTCAGGACCTTTATTGTTCTACGTGAACCAGGTTGTAATTTTCGAACCGGTAGATTTCCCAGTGTTGATTCTCCAGTCCGTCACCCTCATTCTGCTTGAATTTGAATTGGGTCTGAAGAGGCCTGATCTGTAATGCGTTCAGGCAACCCGGAAAATCAGCTCCGAATAGTTCAAGCGCGTTTAAAAAGAACCATCCGACATCAAAACCCTGGAAAGCCAGGTTATCGGGATCGGTTTTATACGTCTGCTGAAATAGGCTCACAAACCGTTTGACATGTGGATCCTGGTAGTCAACAAAAAAGGGAGCCACGATATGGGCCTTGGTTTTCACCAGGTATTCAAAATCCAGGTTTTCAAAGTAATCCCAGCGAGGCAAACCGATAACCTCAAACCAGTAATCCTGGGTAATGGCATTTAAACGGGTCAGCATTTCCAGGGCATAGGTCTTCTGATTTGTTACGATGACCACGATATTGTCTCCACCCCGGAGCAACTGGTTTTCCATCTGGGATCCGCCCACAAAGGAAACATCGAGTCCGGCCGACTTGCATTGCGCGTAAAGCTGTTCAGCTGCCGTTTTCATGTCGGGTTGGGGACTACTGATAATCACTACATGCGCCAGCGAATAAAACCCGGAAAGATATTCGGCCACCCGGATTCCTTCCGCACTGTATGCGGGTCGAACCTTGATGACCATGGGATTCCCTTCGATCTGTGCTTCGCGTTCCGAGACCGGACTGATGACCGGGATATGATGCTCCCGGGCATATTCTGCCACAACCTGGAAGTTCCGGTTGAACAACATCCCGATAATCAGATCCATTTTTGCCATTTCTTGTTTCTCAAGCACTCTATGTGTCTTGGCCGGGTCGGGATCGATGTCGTACACATAAAGGTTCAGCTTCATTCCGGTTTTCCCGAGGGAGTCAACTGCCAGGCGGAATCCTTCATAAAACTGAATGTATCTCAGGGAGGTGTAACCTTCAATCTCTTCGGAAGAGGGTGTATCGGTGCGCATGGAATCCAGATCGTTCAGGTAAAAATGCATCATCAAGGCAACATTGTACACCTCTTTCCGGGCGTCGGGAGGGGGTTGCCCGACCGGAGGTTCCTGAATGACCTGCTTTTCCACCGGGAGCTCAACGACGGGCGTTTCAACCGGGATCATGGAGGGAATCAACAATGTTTGGCCGGCCTTGAGCCCTTGCAGAATGTCGGGATTGTTATCAATGATATCCTGCATCTCCACCCCATAGGCTTTGGAAAGGGCATACAGGGTTTGTCCCCGTTTCACTTCGTGGACAAAATAGGTTTTCCCGTTCACCACGCGGGTCTCATCCGACCTGATCCCGGTATATCCCTCCTGGCCTGTCAGCTTTGCAAGCGCCAGAAAGAACAATAACCCGATTGCAAAACCCTGTTTCATATGCGGGATCTTATTCCCATTCTATTGTCGCAGGAGGTTTGGAGCTGATATCGTAAACCACCCGGTTCACTCCTTTCACCTTGTTGATGATCTCATTGGATACCCAGGCGAGGAAATCCAAAGGCAATTGCGCCCAGTCGGCCGTCATGCCGTCAGTAGAAGTAACCGCACGCAAGGCCACCACATGTTCATAGGTGCGTTCATCGCCCATCACACCTACCGACTGGATTGGGAGTAACACCACAAAAGCCTGCCATACTTTATCATAAAGTCCATGGGTTCGCAGTCCTTCAATAAAGATGTTGTCGGCTTCCCGGAGAAGCCGGATATTTTCTTTCGTAACGGAACCCAGGATCCTGACAGCCAGTCCGGGCCCCGGAAAAGGATGCCGTCCCAGGATCAACGGATCGAGCCCGAGGGATTTTCCGACCCGCCGCACTTCATCTTTAAACAGGCTGTTAAGCGGCTCGATAATCTTCAGGTTCAACTGCTCGGGCAGCCCTCCCACGTTATGATGCGATTTGATGGTCGCGCTGGGACCTTTCACCGATCTCGATTCGATGACATCCGGGTAGATAGTCCCCTGGGCAAGCCACCTGATATTTTCGATTCGTAAGGCCTCCTCTTCAAACACTTCGATGAAAATCCTGCCAATAATTTTCCGCTTTTGCTCCGGATCGGTCACTTCTTTCAACTCCGACAAAAACCGCTCTGCAGCATCCACCCCTGTAACACTCAGGTGCATATGCCTGTAAGAATCGAGGACCTTCCGGAATTCGTCCTTGCGGAGCAGTCCGTTATCCACGAAAATGCAGTGAAGGTTCTTGCCGATGGCATTGTGAAGGAGCATGCCTGCAACCGAGGAGTCGACGCCTCCCGAAAGCCCAAGTACCACCTGGTCGCTTCCCAGTTTCCTCCGGAGTTCCCTGACAGTGGATTCGATAAATGAGTCAGGGGTCCAGGATTGGTGGCATCCGCAGATATCGACGACAAAATTCTTCAGGATGGCGGATCCGTCCAGCGTATGGTAGACCTCCGGATGAAACTGGATGCCATAGGTCTTCTCGTCTTCTATTTTAAAACCGGCAATTTCCACATTGGAGGTTGACGTGATCACGCAGAAGTTCCCAGGGACCTGACGAATTGTATCCCCATGCGACATCCAAACCTGGCTTCCGTCGGGGATGCCTTTCAGCAATTCGCTGTCGCGGTTGATGTAATTCAGGTTGGCGCGTCCATATTCCCGGATTTTTGAAGGTAGTACCTCACCACCTGACCACTGGGCCAGGAATTGGGCCCCGTAGCAAATGGCCAGGATAGGATAGGTTCCGCGGATGGCCGAAAGGTCGGGGATCAACGGATTTTTATCCCGTACCGAATAAGGGCTTCCCGAAAGAATCACACCTTTGATATGCGGACCCGGTACAGGGAAATCGTTATAGGGATAGATATCGCAGTAAACATTCAACTCACGGACGCGGCGGGCGATCAATTGCGTGTACTGGGAACCGAAATCGAGGATGAGGATGGTTTCTTCCATCTCACAAAAGTATAAAAATTTTTCACCGTATCAGGGTAACCGAATATTCCGTCCGGTTTCCCACACCGTCGGTCACGACCAGATGGAATTTATTTACACCGGGCTTCAGCCGGCTGTCAAACAGGTAGGCCAACCGGTTTCTTTTGGCATCAAAATCCATGAGGATCCATTGGTCATTCAACGTCCCCCGGTAGCTGCTGATCCCCGACAGATCGTCGGAAATCGTGACAACGATATTGCCCTGCCTGCTGATGTTCTTATTATTGAAGATGTTGACGGGAGTGATCTTTGGCGCTGTCGTGTCGACGCTGACCGTATATTCCCCGAACTCCCGGATGCGGGTGGTCACGAAACCAGCTGAATACTTCCCCCCCTGGCTGACGAATTTGTTCTTCTCCAGTTTTACCACGAGGGCTTTTCCCTGGAGGGAAGCCGGCAGTTTTTCAGCCCGTATTGCAAGATCGCAATGGAGTTGGATGGGTGTCTCTTCGTTGTGGATCTCATACACCCTGGCGGAACTGCCATTGAATGGCGGATGGGTCTGGCAGGTAAAATCAATATCCTCATAAAGGGCTCTGGCAGGCATGTCGAACCGGATGTCATCCGTATGATATTGGTTCGGGCGATCCCAGGAGAACAGGGTTCCCATCGGTTTTGGTTCCAGCGGCCTGGCTCCACCGGGAGGCGGAGGATGGCTTTTTACCCAAAAAGAAAGTGTCGATACATTTCCCATCCCGTCTTTCACAATGTAAGTGATCTTATGTGCCCTGTCATCCACAAAATTGAACATCCCCCGGTTGACGACATCCTGGTAGATATCCAGTGTATTTCCTGGAGCGATGTAGGATCTTAACACCCGCTGTTTGGTTCGGTTGTTCAGCGCATAATCAATGACGCTGTTCACGTACCGCGTATCGGCGAATGCAAACCGTTCGACGGCTTGTCGGAACACGGTTTGACCGTCCATTTTCAGTTCGACCGATTTGATCCCGTTTTGTAGGGTTGACTGATCCTGGCAATCGAAGGCTTCGATGCCAAAGAAGATGTTTCCTGATACCCGGATGGTGTCTTTTGTTTGCAAGAAATATCCATTGCTCCCGGCGACTGCCTGGATACTGAGTGGCCGGTTGACAAAATTGACCATGCTGAAATCGTCAAAAGGGTATATCCTGACCGTCAGGATCTGTGGGCGGGTTTTGTCCTGCAGCGGGATCCCGAAAGCAATCGGGTCAAGCGGTTCCTGGTTCCGGGCATCCCGGATCTCAAAATGGAGATGCGGTCCTACCGATGAACCGGAATTCCCGGAATAGCCTACCAGTTCCCCCTTTTTAACTTTGATCTTCTCCGTAGGAACTTCCATATCAAGGGAGAAGGACTCTTTACGGTATTGCTGCTCCCTGACATAACTTGCAATGGCTCCCGTAAACCTGTCAAGATGCCCGTATACGGTAGTATATCCTGCAGCATGATTGATGTACAGCGCCTTGCCGAAGCCATAAGGCGAAACGAAAACCCGGCTCACGTACCCGTCGGCGGCTGCATAAACCGGCTTTCCAATCTCCCCGTTGGTGCGGATATCGATTCCTGAATGAAAATGGTTGGTCCGCGTCTCTCCGTAAGATCCGGAAAGAAAGATCACAAAATCAACGGGCGAGCGGAAATACCCTTTCGGGTACCCGGGCTGCGCCAGCGCTTGCAAACCCGATCCCAGTAAAACCAGGAGGAACCAGATGCCGTTGCTTCTCCCCCCGAGGCCTCGGGGGGATCGCAATAACAATGATGCCGGATGTTGGATCCTCATTTCCGCTTTCACAGTTCAATCATGGTCAACAATATATATCTTCTCTCCGTTAAAAACCGGCACGACATCCGTACTATCCTGTTGAAAAGAGTACGCCAGGATATCATCCAATCCCAGCCGTTGCAATCGCTTACGGTGGGATGCCTTTTCCACGTACCCCAGCAGATCCGGTTGTGCCAATTTCCAAAGATCTATAGAAGCGTTTGCCGCATCGCAGCCGGTATGAAACTGAAAACGTGTCAGCAGGAGTTCCGTGAGAGCGCCGGCAAAAAGCGAATCTTCCAGGCAAAACTTTTGTTTCCATCCCGAACAGAGAATGACAACCGGTTTCGCCTCTTTGTCAAGCCATTCTCCAACCGCGCTGAGGTTGAGAAATGCGCCGATAACTACCAGGTTTTGTGGACTGCCAACTGCCAACTGCCCACTGCGAACTTCTTCCAGCGCCCTGGTGCCGTTTGTCGTACAATAAACGATGGTTTTGCCTGCTATGGCTTCCGGGGTGAAACTGTAAGGAGAGTTACCGAAATCGGCGAAATCGAGCTTGTTTCCATCCTGCTCCGAAGCCACCAGGTATCCCCTGGCTTTCCATGCTTTTGCTTCCTCAATATCTGCGACAGGGACCATTGACACAGCGCCGTTCGCAAAAGCCGTGACAATAGAAGTGGTTGCCCGTAGAATATCAGCAAGCACCACGACGAATGGCTCTTGCGTCATGATCTCCCCGAACAGCCGGGGAGAAAAGCAAACCTCAACTGATTTTCCACAATGTTCTGACACCTCCGTCCATCCTAATAATATACAACCTCACATCCCGGGTGCATGGCTTTGAATTTTTCGGCTTTCTTTGAGGATATCTTTGTATTGAAAATCTTGACGGATTGTAAATTCCTCATATTATCCAGGATGTCAATGTTGCTGATTTTAGTGTTGTACAACTCGATCACCCGCAACTTCATCATCCTGCCAAGAACCTTCAGATTCTTTACGGGAGTTCCCGACAGTTTTAGCACCTCCAGGTTTGCCAGGTTTTCAATAGGCTGAAGATCCTCCACCTGGGTATTCTCGAAGTTGAGTTCCATGAGACCGGTGAGTCCGGATAACGGAGTGAGATCCAAAATTGCATTTTTCGGGAATCCAAGGCTCTTAAGCCAAGTCATCCGGCTCAGGGGTTCAAGTGTTGTAATGCGCGTATCGGAAAATACCAGCGTCTCCAGCTGTGATAAATAAGTCGCCGGCTGAATGGAAATGATCTGCGGATTTTCACTGATGGTAAGGCTTTTCAGGTTTGCGATCTGTTGAAGCTGGTACTTGTCGGGATCTTTTTTCAGATTGAGCTGTCCCTTGAACACCGCTTGCCAGCTTTCGGGAAGTAACTTCCACCAGTTTGTATTCTCATAGGTTTGGAAGACCAAAAGGCAATTCGGATTTTTATCAATGAATGCATTGGCCCCTGCCGGTTTGACTCCGGTATTGTCAGCCAAAATCAGCTTGAGCCCCTGAATATTGGAGAGAGGCGACAGATCGGAAACTGAGGTATTATCCACATTGAGATATTCCAGTTTTACAAGCGCTGATAGAGATGTTACAGAATTAACCTGGGAGGAAGAGGCATTAATATATTTCAGGTTTAGAAGATCTTGCAAGGGATCCAGACTGTTTACCGATGTGAGCGAACAATCGAGATACCAGAGCTGCGGAAGTTCGGTGAGCGGCGCCAGTGTGGTGACGAGAGTCCGACCGCTGATATTGAGACTATCAATGGTCATAAGCGAATGTAGCTGCTCGCGGGTTGGTGAAGCATCAAGGTTCCGGTAAATATAGAAGATCTTTTGCCACTCCGGCGACATCAATTTCCACCAGGCGGCCAGTTCCACGCTGGCAAAAATCACCACCACCCCCGGATAGTCCAGCATAAACCTGACTGCCTTATCTTTCCTGACAGACGTTTGGTCACAGTAAATGCGTTTGAGGGCTGGAAGATTTTCCAGGGGTTGCAACAAACTAACTTTTGTATTGTTACAAGTGACCGATTCCAATGCCGAGAGGCTCTTCAAAGGTTCGAGACTGCTAACCTGCGTGTTCGATAGATCCAGGTTTTGCAGCTGAGTTAGCCCGGACAGTGGAGCCAGGTCCTTTACCTGGGTATTGTTGATCCACAACTGCTTCAGTTTCGTAAGATCTTTCAGCGGGGATAGATCTGCAATATCCGTGTAGCTGAGATCAAGCACTTCCAGGTTGGGAAAACTCTCAAGAATCGAACTATCCGTGATCGGAGTCTTACTCAGCCGGAGCTCCTTGATATGGTTGCAGTATTTCAGGGGATCGAGCGAAATGACCTGAGTTCCCGAAATATCCAGGTTCTCAACCAGATTCAGATTCCGTAAAGGCATCAGGTCGGTAACGGGCGTATTCGATAGGTTGATGGACGTGAGGGCAGAAAGTTTGGTCAGTGGTTCCAGGTCGCTGATCATCGGATTGCCGGAGAGGTTTATCGATTTGCTGTCTACAATCCGGACAAAGAGTCCGTAGATGCGGGAATCCGTGATCGGGATCGTCATTCCTTCCACCACGACAACGGTATCGTTGTAATTTTCCACGCTGGAAAGCAGTACACCGTCATCCACTTTCAGGTCTTTTCCCAGTATCTCCTTCCACCCTTCGGATAATCCGTTCCACCAGTTACGCAGGTCGTCTTTTTCATTCAGTTTTGTGGTGTATATGCTAACGATTTTGATCTGCTTTTTATCCCCGTCGTAGTTAATTTCGATGTACCGGACTTTGTTTGAATTCACCGAATCGCCGTTTACCGTAATCCCCTGCAGGGTGCGGTTGGCGGTGACTTTGAAGAAGGTCTGGCCCGACTGGTTACTGAGCACATTCATATCCTGGACCAGATAGGTAAATGTGGCTCCTTTGAAGAAGAAATCGACATCGGTGAGGTAGGCCTGGACGTCTTTATACAACGGGACCAGCCGTTTTTCATCCAGGTCATCCTCGATCTGCACCTCGCTGTCCCAAAAGAATTTCAGGTAGCTTTCGTTGATGATTGTTTCCTTCTCCTTTACGGTATTCTGCTTATCGGCCAGGAAATTCAACGTGCTTTCCAGGAATTGGACGATCTGTTCGGCTTGCTGCCTGTAAAGTTCCATCTCCGCTTCCGGAATAGAGGAAGCCGTGGGCTTTGCTTTGTCCTTATCCGTCACTTTCGCCTTATCCTTGGTCGCTTGGCCGGTACTTTTTTTCTGTCCGAATGCAACTTCCTGCATCAGCAAACAAGAGAGAGACAAACACAAACCAATGGAAAGCAAGTAAAATTTAATTCTCATGGGTGTAATTCTGGATTAATTCTTTTTTCTCTTGATCATTCACCCTGACGAGGTTGGAGATCAGCCATCCTGAGTTGTTGCTGTTCCGGTTAAAATAGCTCAGCTCGAAATACCAGTTCGGGACCTGAAAAAAATGGAATTTGACGTTGCTGGACGAGACGAACTTCAGGTCCCCGTCCTGAAGTTCTTTCAGAAAGAGAGAGAGGTAGTCGGGGTGAAAATCTTGTTCAACGTAATACCCGATATTCCCGTTATTCGAGAACATCCTGTGCAGGTTCATGAAATCCAGTTCATGGCTCATGGGATGAAGGAAATTCTGACCGCTTATCGTATCGCCTACATGGTTGAAATACCGGTCAAACCTGTTGAAATAGACATTGGAGAGAACCCATTTATACCCCTCTCTTTCAGGCTCCAGCTTAAAGTAAAGGAGAATGTTGCAGGATTCTTTATTATAGGTAAATTCCGCGTTGACCTCGGCAAACCAGTTGTTGGAGTGAAAATCCAGGAACAAAGGATTTTTTTTGTTGGTCACTTCCAGGATAAATACCTCTTTGGTATCATTCGGGATCAGCGGACTGGATAGGTCGAACAGGATGTTGAGATACTTTTTCCGGAGTTTACTATCGTGGTACGCGACATCCATATCGTAGAGCCGTTTCCCGGCAACATCCTCTTCCCCGTTAAACCTGCGGAAGAACTGGTTGACCTGCTTGGTTTGGGCATAGAGCATCGACTCATCGCCCAGATATGTGCGCACCGAGTCGGATTGTCCGGCTGCGAACACTGAAATCAGTGAGAAAAAGAGGATTAGCTGGATCGTCTTCAATTACCAGTGGTTTCTTTGACCCGGATATCTCCCAGCAGCACATCCCAGAAGCCGATGAGACGGCCTCCGATCTGTGTCTCTTTCCGTTTTACATAGATCGTAATATCCTTCTTGGTGGTATCTTCGTAAATCAGTCCTTTCTCTTTATCAAATCCCTGAAACCGCTGGTAGATGGTGATGACACCCACATAGGTTCCGTCGGGCTGGCGTTCCAAGTCACTTACGTACTGGATCTTGTACCATTCGATCACCACCCGGTCATAATTCAGTTGCATCAGGCGGTCGAAGTATTCGCGGATCTTGTAATAGTGCACTTCCGGTTTTGACAGGGAGGAGACTCCCATTTCACTGCCGGGCATGAAAAGTTCCACGGCCCGTTCGATCACCCGCTGGGCTTCCGACCAGGGGGTATCTTTGTTCCCGATGATGCTGATGTACTTACTCAGGTCGCGGACCTTTTCCAGTGCCAGGCTGTCGATGGCCTGTTTGCGCTGCGGGGAGATGTTGTCGTCGCCACCCTGGGCAAAAAGGCTACCCGACAGCAGGACAAGTCCGATTATACTAACAACGGTACGTTTCATGGATTTACTTTTTAATTAGGTCAAGTTCTTTGATTTTTCCGGCGGCATCCAACTGGTAGGAATCCACCGCATTGCGGTTGTCTTTCTGGTCTTTCACGAAGTTCAGGTACTTTCCGATGGTGGTCGGTTTATCGTAATCCACGATGGCTCCTTCCCGGCTGATGATGATCAACACGGGAACATCCGGAGAGGAGAAATAATTCAGCGCCGAGTTGATCAGGCTGTTTGCCATGCTTGTATTCCCGGCTTTGGTGGCATCCACGATCGCCTGGAATGAGCCTTCTAACTTGGCTTTGAGAGTGGTTTCGACGGAGGAATACTGGCGCATTTCGCTGATCTTCTTCTCCAGGCGTCCGATCAGTTCATCGATCTCGGTATTATTGAGGTTCTGCGCCTTGATCGCATTCATTTCTGCTTCCAGTTCATCTGCAGAAAGATTCTGTTTATTTACAATAAGGTCATATAGCTTGTTTCGTGCCGCCGCGACCTGTTGCTCATGAAGTTTTACTTTTTCAGCGTATGCGGCTTTCGATTTCTGCTGTGCCTGGATGATCAGTTGATTCAGCTCAGGGTCATTGAAATTCTTGTTCACCGCTTCAGAGATGATCCGGTCCTGTTCGTCCAGCGACAATTTCGAGGTTCCGTTGACGATGGCACCCAGTTCCCTTTTGTACATCTCGATCTGCGCCTTTTTCTCCTTTCGGGAAAGTTTCCCTGTGGATTTACAGGCATCAAAACTTACAGCCACAAATGCGATCAGGGTGATGATAAGTACCTGCTTCCAGTGGATTCCTTTCAGTTGATTCACGATGTTTGTCATACCATACATATTTATTGAGGTTTATAAAACGGGAATTTCACCACTTTCGCCTTGAGCGCTTTATCCCGGATTTTAATGTAGACTTCACTCCCTTCTTTCGACAACGAGGCCGGCACATATCCCATTGCGATAGGCTTTTTCACCGCGGGCCCCATGGTTCCGCTGGTCACTTCCCCGATAGGGTTCCCATGAGCATCGATGATTGGATAGCCATGCCGGGGGATTCCCATTTCGACCATCTCCAGTCCGACCAGTTTCCGGGATACGCCATCTGTCTTTTGTTTTAATAACGCATCCTTATGGATAAAATTTTTAGCATCGGTGAATTTTGTGATCCATCCGAGGCCGGCTTCGATCGGAGATGTCGTATCGTTGATGTCATTCCCGTAAAGGCAAAACCCCATTTCCAGGCGCAGGGTATCCCGGGCAGCCAGGCCGATCGGCTTGATCCCGTACTCATTACCGGCTTCAAAGACCGCTTTCCAGATCTGCGGCGCATCTGTGTTGGCCATGTATATTTCGCACCCGCCTGAACCGGTATAGCCGGTAGTGGAAAGGATGACATCTTTCACGCCAGCAAAGGTCAGCTTTTTGAAAGTATAGTACTCCATATCCAGGATGAGGGTATCGGTAAGTTTTTGCATGGCTTTAAGAGCGAGAGGTCCCTGAACAGCCAGTTGGGCGATCTCATCGGATGCGTTGTACAACGTGGCTCCCAGTTTGTTTTGCTGGTTGCACCAGACCCAATCCTTATCAATGTTGGCAGCATTGACAACCAGCAGATAAGTCTCCCCGTTGATCCGGTAAACCAGCAGATCGTCCACGATTCCTCCAAGGGTATTCGGGAAACAGGAATACTGGACTTTCCCGTCGGCCAGTTTGGAGGCATCGTTTGAGGTGACCCACTGAACAAATTCCAGCGCTTTCGGACCTTTCACCCAGAATTCGCCCATATGGGAAACGTCGAAAACTCCAAGGCTGTTTCTCACGGTCAGATGTTCGGCCGTCACGCCTTCGTACTGCAACGGCATGTAATACCCGGCAAACGAGACCATCCTGGCGCCCAATGTCTCGTGAAATTTTGTAAAAGCAGTATGTTTCATCACTAGATTATTGGTCAGATCAGGGCAGGTGAAATTTCGTTTCAAAAGTAGAAAAAATACCGATAACTTTGCTCCCCATGATAAACCTGCGACAGAATACTCCCCGGTGGCTGATTTTTATGATCGATATGCTGATCGTTTTTTCTTCAGTGATCATTGCCTACCTGCTGCGTTTCAACTTCGACATTCCCCAGGTCGAACTCGACCCGTTACCGCAGATAATGGTCTACATGCTGACCGTTCGTGGAGTCTCATTCCTCCTTGCGAAATCCTATGCTGGGATCATTCGTTACACCAGTACCGCCGATGCGTTGCGCGTACTCCTGACGCTCTTTTGCGGCAGCCTCATTTTTATCCTGACCAACGTCGGTACGTACCTCCACCACAAGATGTTTTTCATTCCTTTTTCCATCATCATCATTGATCTCCTGGCCAGCACTTTCGGGATGGTGACTTTCAGGATGGTGGTCAAAATTGCGTTCCTGGAATTTCAGAATCCGCTTCGTTCCCGCGTCAACGTTATCATCTACGGCGCGGGAGAGGCCGGCATCACGGCCAAGCGGGTGCTTGACCGTGATGCTGGCACCAAATACAAAGTGCTGGCATTCATTGATGACGACCCGGCCAAAGCCGGAAAAAAACTGGAGGGAATTGGCATCATGGGTCCGGATAAACTGGAAAACCTCCTGCAAACAAACACCATTGCCCACGTCATCCTATCTGCCCAGCGGGTGGACCCCGACCGCAGGCAATGGCTGGTTGACCTCTGCCTGAACTACAATACCAAAGTGCTGGCGGTTCCACCGATGATCCGCTGGATCAACGGGGAACTCAGCTTTAAGCAGATCCGGAAGCTCCATATCGAAGAGTTGCTCGAACGCGACGAGATCAAACTGGATGAGGAGCTGATCTCCAGGGAGGTCACCGGAAAGGTAATCCTGGTTACCGGGGCTTCCGGGTCGATCGGCAGCGAGATTGTCAGACAGGTCGCCCGTTTTCATCCGAAGAAACTGATTCTGGTCGACCAGGCAGAAACCCCGCTCCACTACCTCGAACTGGAGTGGATGAACTCCTTTGCCGGCGCCGAAGTGGAATTCATCCTCGGCGATATCACCAATACATCCAGGATGGCCTCCATCTTCGGCAAAGAGCGCCCCGATTTGGTTTATCACGCCGCCGCGTACAAACACGTACCGATGATGGAAGCCAACCCGGTGGAATCCATCCTCACCAACGTCAAAGGGACAAAAATCGTAGCCGACCTCTCAATGGACCATGGGGTAAAGAAATTTATCATGATCTCGACCGACAAAGCCGTTAACCCAACCTCCGTCATGGGCGCCTCCAAACGGATGGCCGAGATCTATACCCAGTCAATGGACCAGAAAAGGGGGACCCGGTTCATCACCACCCGTTTCGGAAATGTGCTTGGATCTAACGGCTCGGTGATCCCGCTGTTCCGAAACCAGATCGAAAACGGGGGGCCCATCACCATCACCCACCCCGAGATCACCCGCTACTTCATGACCATCACCGAAGCCTGCCGGCTGGTGCTGGAAGCGGGGGCCATAGGGAAAGGGGGCGAGATCTTTATCTTCGATATGGGAAATTCGGTGAAGATTCTCGACCTGGCAAAAAAAATGATCCAACTCTCCGGACTCACCCTCGGGAAAGATATCCAGATCCGTTACATCGGATTGCGTCCCGGCGAAAAGCTTTACGAAGAGCTCCTGAACAAAGAGGAGAACACCTTGCCAACCCACCATGAGCGTATCCTCATCGCCAAAGTACGTACATACGATCTCGCCGAAGTGATCCGTGACACGACCGAGCTGATCAGTTTAGCCGAAACCCAGTCGGATTGGGATATCGTGAAAAAGCTAAAAGCGGTCATTCCGGAGTACCGGAGCCGGAATTCTATCTATGAGCAGCTGGATGCGGGATAAATTGCATAATTATAGTTTCACAATTTCCACTCTTCGGTTTTCAGATTTCCCTTCTTCAGTAGTGTTGTCTGAAATTGGTTTGTCCTGTCCCCAACCTTTTGCCGAAAGTCGTGATTTATCAATTCCTTGCGCGATTAAAGCATTCATTACTGCTTTAGCACGATTTCCTGAAAGCGTTTTATTTGTAGCCGGAGTTCCAACATTGTCTGTATGTCCTTCAACGCTTATTTTTAATGACGGATTTGCTTTCAACATTTCAGCAATCTGGTCAATTATTATTTGCGATTCGGATTTAATGTCTGATTTCCCGGTTTCAAAGTTGATGTACAAAGCAATGTATCCATCAGTATTCAGTTTTTCGAAAATTTCACTTGCTTGAATTTCTTGTTTCTGTATTTGAAACCAACTTGGAAGTTTGCCTTCGTTACCCTCTTTTTGATTGTATTCAATTGATGAAACATTTCCCTCAATTGTTTTCCGAATCTGTTCTCCATCAGCACTGCCGGTAACAACTTCTACCTCGTTGTACGAATTTGAGCAACTTGAAATAAAGTACGTTGGCATTCGTGTAAGAATAGCATGATCCTTACAACCTTCGGCATCATCTTGTGAAAAGCCGCTAACAATAGAGGCAGCCAGAAAGGATATGCTTAAAATTAGTTTTTTCATTTTTCGTTATTTTATGTTTGTAAAGTTAGTTAAAGTTCGTTGAATAATATCGCACAGTCGGGTCACGCAGGGGAATTTCACCCCTGCGTTCCCATCCCGTAGAAGCGGGACAGGCGCCACCGTACGTGAAAGCCTCCCTTCATACGGCTCTTCCTGTTCAATCACAAATGTAACGAAACATAGTGGATATCCCAAAATCCGGGCAAAAGCCCTGGAAAATGGTTGTGATCTTGTCTCAAAATATTCAATCATCCTATTGCTGATTGTCGATAATTTTCAAAGAGCCTTCCATCTTTCATACAGCCCTTGTTCCTTGTTCAGGGGAATAAGTTCAAGGCACACACGTGCCGCCTGCAGCCGCCGGGCGGGGGTTAACAGTTTTTATATTGGCTTTTCGTTATCATGTTCCTTAGCGCCGACCACCTTTCTTAACCGACAAGCCCCGCATTGCCTGGCTGCCGGCTCGTTAGGTGGTGTTGTAGACAGATATCTGGAGAATCAAAATCAGCAAAAAGAGCAGATGGTTGATTGTTTACTAATGGGCCGGCAAACAGAAACCAGATCTTTTTTTAGATTGATGGGAGAGATGGGAGTGATTGTGATCAAGGATTGCTTTTCTTCTCTTTCTGTGCTTGTTCTTTTTTCAATTCCATGGTCAGCGCTGTTACCCCCGCAAGACCGCCCAATTGCATGGTTTCCACCGCCGAACTGGGTACGATTACGATTGTGGCATTCTGTTTTAAACCCTCATAAAGCATGTTCATTGCTCTCAGGTGTAAAGCGATAGGATTATCAACATAAGTCTTAGCTGCATCCCCGAACTTCTCCGCCACCTGCCTTTCCGAATCTCCCAGGATCACACGAGCCTGCCGTTCTCTTTCCGCCTGGGCCTGCATCGACATTGCATCCTCCAGGGCAGG
>JAZDGR010000128.1:0-5001 GCA_043806735.1 bacterium
CTGTTCCTTGAATGTATCAAACTCGATATGGGTCATCGGATGCCTTCCTTCATAGGAATTGGATTGCCACCGGGGATCTTTAAACTTATACGAAGTTACAGTTAAGACGCTGTCCTTTTCCAGTTTTTTCATCCGGATGCCATGAAGTTCCAGGCGGTCGATCACCGTTTTCCATTCCACAGGAATGATATATGCCTTCGGAAGCCTGACCGTCTCTGACGGCAGATTCCTTGTGAACCAGGGGATCTGGAAGGTTGCCGGGGTAGAGCTATACCTGAACCATATGCCTCCGCTGAGTTCGCTTTGTACCTCTTCATATTCAACCCCAAGGAAATCAACCATGACGCTGTCGCGTAAGGAGGTTTCAAACTGCAGGGGAAATTCGGTTTTCAGGAATTCTGGTGTCGTCACATACCGGTCGGCCTCCGTGATGAGCTGTTTCAATTTACCGGTCTGTTGGTCCAGGATCTCCAGGGAAGCGACCAGACTGGCATACACCGACTCGACCCGTTGTTGATACGATTTCAGCATATGGGTTTCGATCAGAAGTCCGGGCCTGTTTCTCAGAGCCACATATCCCTGCGAAAGCATCGGAGGTGCTACATCACTGATTAAGCCGCTTCGGGGGTCATGCCATTTGCGAAAACTCACATAAGGAAAAACAGGAAACCCGGCCGAATCAAGTTTTGCGGTCCATGCCGGGAGAAAGGCATCGGCGCACCAGAAAGTCAGCCCCTTGTCCATCTGACCATACACCTCCATCATATATGTGAGGACATACTGGTAATCGGCGCCATCGGTGGTATGAATATCGATGAAGAAATCGGGATTCCATTGATTGAATAGGTGAAGCCAGGCTTGCATTTCCGGGGTATCGGCTTTCAGGAAATCGCGGTTCAGGTTTAAGTTGGTAGCCGTGACACGCCAGCCCATTTCGTCCGGACCGTTCTGGTTGATGCGGTTATATGGCCCGAAACGTTCATGTCCGTCGACGTTGAAGATAGGGATGAATAGGATGGAGACATGATCAAGAAGATCCGCGATATTTTTGTTTCCCTCGTCCCTCGTCCCTCGTTTCTCGTCCTTCGCCCCTCGTCCTTCGTCCTTCGTCCCTTCCTGACCTTCTGGTCCACCCATGACTAAATCGCGAACCAGCATCAACCCTGCATCTTTGCCTTCCGATTCACCCGGGTGGATGCAGGCCTGGATCAGAAGAATCAGCCGTCCTTTAGAACGGATGGCTTGTGGATCCTGCAATCCATCCCGGTCGACGATCAGCAGGGGCAAATCACGCCCTTGTGGACTCTTCCCGAACGAGGCAAGATGAACCCGGGGAGAAGCGTTTGCCAACCGCTGGCAGTATTCCATTGTCTCGCCATACCGGGGAGTTTTACGGAAACCGGATTGCTCGTAATAAGTTGCCCAGTTTTCCTGGGAAAACATGCCGAGACAGGAAAGCAGAAACAGGAGTAAAAGAAAAGCGGATTTCATGCCTGGAATTTTCAACCAAACATAAAGAAAATTATTTTAGGTACCTTTGATCATCGAATAACCAATTTATTCCTCCAGAACCGTGAATAAAGCGACATTTCTTTCCATCCTATGGATCTCCGTCAGCATCTCAACGCTGGCACAGTTTCAGAACGTTATGATCGGAAACCAGTTCTTCCCGGAAGAACCTTCCATCGTGATCAATCCCTTTAACACCGATCATATGGTTGCAGGGGCAAACACAAACCTGTACTATTATTCGTTCAACGGCGGCGCAACGTGGACTCAGGGTACTCTTATATCCACATACGGAGTATGGGGAGATCCCTGCATCATCGTGGACACTAGTGGCAATTTTTACTATTTCCACCTGTCAAATCCGCTCGGAGGAAACTGGATTGACCGGATCGTTTGCCAGAAAAGCACCGACGGAGGCGTTACCTGGAGCAGCGGAACATATATGGGATTGGATGGCACCAAAGCCCAGGACAAAGAGTGGGCGATTGTAAATCCCTGGAATAACCACATATATGTAACCTGGACGCAATTTGATGTGTACGGAAGCCCCAACCCGCTTGATAGTTCCATCATCCGGTTCTCCCGGTCGGAAGATGGGGGGCAGACTTGGAGTACGGGAATGCGGATCAACAGGGTTGCCGGGGATTGCATTGACGAAGATAATACCGTGGAAGGAGCAGTCCCGGCAGTGGGACCAAACCAGGAAATTTATGTATCCTGGGCAGGCCCGGCCGGACTGGTTTTCACCAAATCGCTGGATGAAGGAACTACCTGGCCCGAAACCAATATTTTTGTTTCAACTATCCCCGGGGGTTGGGCTTATTCCATTCCCGGGATTTACCGGGCTAACGGACTCCCGGTAACCTGTTGCGATCTGAGTGGCGGACCCTTTCACGGCAGGATCTATATCAACTGGTCAGACCAGCGGAACGGTCCGGATGACACCGATGTATGGCTGGTGAAATCCGACGACGGGGGTGAAACCTGGAGCAATAGGTTCCGTGTGAACGACGATCCGGCAGGAAAGCAACAGTTCTTTACCTGGATGACCATCGATCAAACTACCGGCTACCTTTGTTTTGTCTTTTACGACAGGCGGAATTATTCCAACGACTTCACGGATGTTTATCTTGCTGTATCCAAAGACGGAGGAGTAACCTTCGAGAATATAAAGATCAGTGAATCGCCTTTTGATCCGGTTTCTTCGATTTTCTTCGGGGATTATACCAATATTTCGGTTCATGAGGGGATCATCCGGCCGGTCTGGACACGCCTGGAGGGGACAAATATAAGTGTTTGGACGGCCCTGATCGACAGCCTACATGTAGGAATCACTCCGGGAAAAGAGTTCACGGGCCCACTTTCCCTGGAGCAAAACTATCCCAATCCCGCCAGGAATCGTACCTGGTTCGCCTACAAAATCCATGAGGCATCCACGGTTTCTTTGAAGGTCTGCGATATGTTCGGAAGGGAAGTAGCCGTTGTGGTGAATGAAAGATTCCATCTCCCGGGGAAGTACGTGGAAGAATTCACGATTAGCGACAGCAATTTCCCCCCGGGATTTTACTATTTTTCCCTCATTTCCAAAGAGCAGACGATCAAACGAAAAATGGTCATTGAATAGCCCAAGCTATCTCAAATCTTTTTACCTTTGCCGCATTCAGAAAATCCCTTTCGTTTTACCGGACAAAGAGTATGGAATCAAGTTTGACTGATATTCTGGAACGGGTCAGGGAGCTCTTCTATAAATATGGCGTAAGAAGGGTTTCCCTGGATACCATTTGCCGTGATCTGGGCATTTCCAGAAAACAATGGTTTAGATACTTCAGCAGCAAACACGACCTGGTTGAAAAATTGTTGGAACTGGAACGAAGAAATTTTGAGATCATCTTTGAAAAAAACAACTTCGACGGAGTCAACTCCATCGATGTCCTGCTGACCGTAAGCAAAGAGATCAGCGATCGTTTCTGGGATGTAAGCCCATCCATGACATTTGACCTGAAGAAATACTATCCCGAGATTTACAACAACCATATCGAGCAGCGGGTGGAATTTATTTTTAGCCAGATCCAGCTGAATATTAAAAAAGGGATCCGGGATGGGATGTACCGCAACGATCTGAGTATTGAACTGATTGCCCGTCTTTACATCCGGAGGCTGATCGATATACACAATCCGGAATATTTTCCCGGGAAGTTTTCATTCCAGTCCCTCTTTGATGTGATGTTCGACAACTTTATCAGGGGGATCTCCACCGATCGGGGGATCCGGTACTATGAACAACAAAAAGGAAAAGTACATTTCAAAAATCTACCCGGATGAAATACCGTTGGCTTGCGAACCTGGGTTTTCTCGTTACGCTCGTATTTGATGCATTTTTGACCCCGGCTCAACCACCCATGGTTGTTACATTGAAACAGGCTCAGGAATACGCTTATGAACATAATTTCCAGTTGCAGAACTCCCGGTATGATGTCCAGATTGCAAGAACCCTTATCAAAGAAAATACGGCAATTGGATTGCCGCAATTGAATGCATCCGCCACATATATGGACAACATCCTGCGACCCACTTCCATTGTGCCTAATTTCTTTGATTCGACCGGCCAGGCTCCTCCCTGGAAGATCCAGTTTGGAACCCGGTACAATGCCACCTTATCTGCCCAACTGACGCAATTGATCTATAGCGGGCAATATTTAGTGGGATTGCAAACCGCAAGGGCTTACCTGGAAACGGAGAAGCAGAAAAACGTCCTGGCCCAGATCGACGTCAGGGATCTTGTATCGGAAGCTTACATTGGCTATCTGATCGTGGATGAAAGCCTGAAAATTCTCGACTCTACCTTCAAAACCATTTCCCTGATGGTGGCTGAAGCGGATGAGTTTTACAAGAACGGACTGATTGAACAACTTGACGTAGAGCAGCTGGAATTGAACAAGGCCACGCTGGAAGCCAACCTTATCACCACCCGCAACCAAAAGGTGATAGCTTATAACTTCCTGAAGTTTTTTATGGGGGTAGCAGATAACCAGGACATCATTCTCACAGATAGCCTCGGTTATTTCCTCCGGCGCATTAACCGCGATTACCTCATGAATTCGCCGTTTGATTATCGTTTTAACGTCAACTATGTATTGTTGAAAAAACAGGAATACATGGTCCAGCTCCAATACAAACTCTCAAAGACAGCCTATCAGCCTACTATGGCCGGATTTCTTAACTTCTCTACCAATGCCCAGCGCCAGGATTGGGATTTCTTCAATACAAAAGAACGGTGGTACAGCAGTTCATCGTGGGGCCTCGCCCTGAGCATCCCCATCTGGAGCAGCGGCAGCCGCAAGTATGCTGTGGACCAGGCAGCCCTCAACGTGGATAAAATGAAGGTGCTGGACGAACAGACTCGAACATCCCTGCAGCTTCAGGTGGAGACGGTCCGAAACGCATTCAACAAATCCTACCTGGTGTTTTTGAATAAGAAAAAGAGCCTGCAAA
>JAZDGR010000129.1:0-7526 GCA_043806735.1 bacterium
TTGTGCGATCTTCTCTGATGTATTTCCCTGACCTTTCAGCTGATCGAAAATTCCCAGCTCATGAGCGGTCAAAATAATCCGGCTAACCCGGAAGGCATTCGCCATCTCAAGCAACTGGGCTGGATCTGTTATTTCTGAACCAGGGTTGGTCATTAGTCATTAGTCATTAGTCAGAAAGTCAGAAAGTCAGGAAGATTCTTTATTTCTTAAACTTTTTCTCTCCCTTACGTCTCACGTCTCACGTCGTCGTCTCACGTCCCTACTCCGTCAGTCCCAGCACAGTAACTCCCTGCTCATATACAATATCCACCGGGATCTGCCTGGTTTTCAGCAAGTCAAGTTCTGCCTGCAGTTCGGGTTTGATCACGCCGTTTGCCTCCAGGTACGCCGTAACGCCCGCATAATCCCCGTCTCCTTCAAAAATGAGAATTTTCGAAGCCCATTCATTCATGGCTTCGCGGGTCTTGTCGAAATTGACTTTATAGGTTCCGTTTTCCAGCCTTTCAAAAGCGCCTTTTTCACTTAAGAAATTGAAACACATCATATTGGCCTTTCCATGAGCGCTGGCTGCCCCGAATCTGACGGAACGAAACATACCTGCCAAATAAGTAACGAAGCAATCTTCGGGGGTGATCCCGGTAATCTCGCCCATCTCAATCAGCTTCACGGTCATAAATAAACCCAGTACATCGGCCTTGGCCTCTTCGAACGAGCTGTATTTTTCTTTCAGAGCATCCCGGACAGTTCCTTTTCCGGTGATGGTATTTTTGATTCCCAGCCCGTGAGCCACCTCGTGGAACATCACATTGCTGAAAAAAGCATCAAATTTGATGTTGGCACGCTGTGAGGAATCGATCAGGACATTCGAGATGGGCACAAGAATATGATCGAATTTAGCTCGCATGGCGTTTTTGAGCTGTAACCGGCGACTCCCTTTTTTCAGTTGCACTTGTTCGTCATTGGGGAGATTGATGGCGATCGTCTTGCTTCCTGCATTCATATCCCCGGCACAATAGATGATATCGTAAGCGTTCAGGTCTGATTCAGTCCCGGGTTTCTCTTGTTTGTATTTGGCATCAACCGGCAACTGGTTTTGCAACTCCGGAAGATAGGCCGCAAATTTCTCCAGGGTTTTACTCCACTCCCTGTCTTTTATGAGAACGGCTGCCTCGTATGCGGTTTTGTATCCGAAAAGCTGGTCTTCATAGTTTTCGATGGGTCCAATGACAACATCAACCGTATTGTCTTTCATCTCCATCCATACCATGTCGGAAGGATAGTAGTCATCGGTAATCAAAGCCAGGGACCTGAGCTCCAGATATTTTTTCAGACCTGCGTCCTCTGCCAGCGAAGCAGCCTGTTTCAACAGCCCGGCAGCTTTTTCCAGTGATTCGCGGTATGCTTCATGATACCAAATGGCCCGGAGCGTTCCGTCTTTGTTGCGCCAGATCACCGTATACGGACTGGTTTTATCAGGATCTTCCCATTGTTCAAATGCTTCTTTGGTCAGGTCCGTCGGGTAAAAATTCGCACCAGCCGGTTTTTCACCGTATCCGGGAAGAAAGGGTTTATCTCCGTTTAACCGTTCCCAGGGGCCGTAATTGATCTCGGCGAATTTCCGGGAATCTTGATGTACCAGGCTATCAAGAAAAGCGGTTTTATTCCCCGGGAAGGCCTGTCGCCAGAAGAGGTCATCCATGATCCGGGAGGCTTCAATCAATAGGAGGATCATCTGCTTTTCTTTATCCGATAAAACGGACAGATCGGTTGAAAGCTTTACGAGGGCAAATTCGTTGACTTTTGCCTTCATCAGGGAATCAAAAGAAGCCTGTTCCACCTCTTTTGCCGAAGGATTACATCCCGCCAGGAAACCGAGGACGAAGCAGGAAACCGTAAAAACAAAGAACCTGTTTTTCATCATACCATTTTTTTAAAGAAATTTTTATCCGAATTGGTTGTAGATATAAATATTTGTATGTTTGTTTGGTAAATCTTCAGCAAAGTTAATGTTTAAATCGTCTAACCCCTTAAAACCAAAGTTCGTATGACAGGAGTTGCATGGGCAATTTGCATTGCCGTTCTGGTCCTTTTGTTTCTTGCCGGTATCCGGATAGTTCGCCCCACACACCGGGGATTGATCGAACGTTTCGGAAAATACAACCGCTTTGCCAACCCCGGTTTTAGCTGGATCATTCCCGGTGTTGAAAAAATGTACCAGGTCAATATCACCGAAAAGATGATCGATGCCGAGCCTCAGGAGATCATAACCAACGACAACCTGAACGCAAAGGTGGATGCGCAAGTCTATTTCAAGATCAAATCCGATGAAGCAAGTGTAAAATCCTCACAATATAACGTGAACCGGATCGAATGGCAGATTGTCAACCTGGCGCGCACCACCTTGAGAAATATCATTGGGACCATGACGTTAAAATCGGCGAACAGTGAGCGGGGTAAGATCAACAAAGAGTTGCACGGCACGCTGTTGGAAGAGACAGCTCACTGGGGGATTGAGATCGTACGAACCGAGTTAAAGGAGATCGATCCCCCGAAAGATGTTCAGGAGACGATGAATAAAATCGTAAAAGCGGAAAATGAGAAGATCGCTGCTATCGATTTTGCAACGGCTCAGGAAACCCAGGCCGATGGATTGAAGCGTGCAGAGATCCGGAAGGCAGAAGGGATAAAAATAGCAGCTATTTTGCGTGCGGAAGGAGAAGCACAAGCGATCCAACTGGTGAACGAAGCCGCTGAGCAATTTTTTATCGGCAATGCTCAACTTCTGCGCCGGATCCAGATGGTTGAAACCGCGCTGCAGGACAACGCCAAGATCATTGTTCCGGAAGGGTCTGACCTGGTAAATGTGCTGGGAGAAATGGCCGGAGTAATCCCTCTGAGTCAAAAGAAAAAAGTGGAGTAAGTCGAACCCAGGTTGATTATTTCTCAGGCTTCTCTTCCTGAATTTCTTTCATCCTGGCATGTAGATCCTTGACAGAAGTAGCTAGCTCCTGTTTCAGTTTTACGACTTCTTCGGAGATGGATTGATACCCTTTTTGCAATTCTTCCCGGAAGGCTTGCACTTCCTGGTGAGCTTCCAGATGCTTCGTGTCATGCGCGACTTTCTCATCCTGCTGGAGTTTTTCCAGTTTTTCGAACTTCAGCTTTACCTCACCGGAAAGTGAGTCAATCGTACTTTCCAATTTTCTGACCGTTGAATTTAGCTGTTCCTGTATAGCTGCCTGGTCTAACCGGTACGCTGCCATATGATCTTCAAGCTTCTTGAGCGTCTTTTGAGCCTCGTCTTCCAGACTTTTCAGACCCAGATGAATCTTCTGCCTGAACCGGAGGAATAAAACCAGCATAATCAGAATGAACAGAAATAGGATGGCAGGAATTAATATTACCATCAACGTCCCTGACTTCCTCTGGGTGGACAGCCTGCTGTCAAAATTTGTCTGGGTTGCTTTTAACTTGAGCAAGGAATCTTGCTGGGTAGCGAGCCTGTCTCGTTGGTCTGTAAGTACCCGCGATAAGCTGTCAAGGATGTTGTTTTGTCGGGAAAGGTGTTTCTGCAGCTCCTGAGTGGATTTTTTCAGGCGGTACACGGATTCCAGGAGTTGCTTTTTTTCAA
The DNA here is from genome assembly GCA_043806735.1 of bacterium. GTDB lineage: Bacteria > Bacteroidota > Bacteroidia > Bacteroidales > FEN-979 > QYOJ01. The sequence goes on from JAZDGR010000129.1 coordinate 3,632, forward strand.
GTTGAAAAGCCTTGGTTGTCAGATACTCGTTGCTCTGACATAACGAATACATTGGGAGGATTAGCATCACTCCGCAAAAAAGTAGAAGTTTTTTCATGGGAATTATTTTAAGGGGCTAAATATAATGCTTAATTACCTGAAAGTCAATTTTACCATGAAAATTTTCGAAAACGGCTCTTTTTTTTTTATTTTTGTTCAAACAAACTGTGAGTTATATGAAAACATCTATTTGTACTTCATTCTTAATTTTTGGACTACTTGGAATAGCCTCCTGTGAGAAGATTAAAGGGAAAGGGGAGGTTATATCCCAGATCCGTACCGTTACCGGTTACGCGGGTATCAATTTAGCTATCGATGGCGAGGTATTTTTTACGACGGATTCTGTTTATTACCTTGAGATCCAGGCACAGCAGAACATTCTGGATGTTTTGCAAACGGTGGTGGAAGGCTCCGGAAACACCCTCGTAATTCAATACAAACATGGGGTTCACATCGGAAGTCATGAACCCATCAAGATCTTCATCGCAGCCCCAAATATTAATCAGATGGCAATCAATGGTTCCGGGGATATTTTTGTCACCAATCCGATGTTGAGCAATTTTCTGGAGACCACCATCAGCGGCAGCGGGAATATTTCGATCTCACAACTTGAAGTCAATGAATTCCAGGCTACGGTCAGCGGCTCCGGAAATATCGAAACCACGATGGGTGCAGTTAATTATCAGCAACTTACCATCAGCGGAAGCGGAAATATCGACCAGGTGGGTGTCGAATCTGATACAACATTCGCAAATATCAGTGGATCCGGGAATATTTCAGTTTGGGTTAACAAACTACTTGATGCCACTATATCGGGTAGCGGAAGTGTGATGTACAAAGGGAACCCGGTCATCAACAGCCATATTTCAGGTTCCGGAACAATCATCAAAATATAACCCATGAAGCAACTTCTTTTATTGATTCTGGGAACGTTTCTCGTTTCCGGACTCTTTGCCCAGTTCAACATAACAATCAGCAATCCGGAAGCAGAACAGATCCTGCTGGGGAACTATGATCCTGCAAATTACACACCGTCAGTACTCATCAACCATCCCGATTCCATCTTGCACGGAGTCGTCAACAGGGTTTCCAGGGATACAATGATCGCCTGGCTGCAGCACATCGACGGGTATTTTAACAGGAATACCGGCTCCGATACGGTTTCGGAATCCCATGGAATTGGCGCTGTCAGAAGATGGATTTACCAGAAATTCAATACATTCAGAGCGCTGAGTGGCAACCGCATGGTGATTACGTACAATAATTTTCAGCAGAATATTTGCGGACAATCCCATCACAGGAATGTGTTGGCCGTTCTTCCGGGGCTTGATACGACCAACAAAGAAATTATGCTTATTGAGGGTCATTTTGATACCCGGTGCCAGAATAACTGCGACACAGCTTGTTATACCCCTGGTATGGAAGATAATGGATCCGGGGCAGTCCTGGTAATGGAACTTGCCCGGATCATGAGCCGGTATGCTTACAACCATACCATCGTGTTTGCCTGTGTCACGGGGGAAGACCAGGGGCTCTACGGAGCAAAAGCACTTTCTACCTGGATGAAGAATAACACGGTTCCGATCCGCGCAGTTTTCAACAATGACGTGATTGGCGGGATTATCTGCGGGATGACCTCTTCGCCGCCAAGCTGCCCTTACTTCAACCACATCGACAGTACCCATGTCAGGATCTTCTCTTATTCCCAATCAAACGATTCGGCCAGGGTATCTCCGCACAAGCAACTGGCACGTTATATCCGGATGCACCAGGAAGAACAGATCAACCCACTGATTGAGACCCCGATGACCATCAATATTATTATTGCGGAGGACCGTACGGGAAGGAGCGGGGACCATATTCCATTCCGCCAGAAAGGCTATACGGCTATCCGGTTCTGCGCCCAGAATGAACACGGCAACGGAGTAGGAATCCCGCCTGACCGCCAGCATACTTCAGACGATATCCTGGGACTGGACCTGACCATTCCGCCGGATGGAGTGATCGATAGTTTTTTTGTAGATCCCAATTACCTCCGGAGAAATACCCTGATGAACGGGGTCAATCTGGGCTGGCTTGCCATAGCTCCACCTTCTCCCGATCCCGAATTTACAGCCACTGGAAGTGGGATGGAGATTGTCCTCCACGGGACCGATTCTGCCTACCAGCATTACCGGGTTGGAGTGAGAACCAAAGGATCCGGGTCCCTCTATTTTGATGTATTATACACATTTATCGGGACAAACCAGCTCCTGATCGACAATCTGGATCCGAATAAAACCTACTATTTCAGTGTGGCCAATGTTTTAAATGGGGTCGAAAGCCTGTTTTGCAATGAATATTCTCTGTTCCCTGTCGGTATCGAAGGATATCTCGAGAAAGAATGGGGGGTAATCCTTTATCAGAACAAGCCAAATCCGTTCCTGACCAGTACCGAAATCGTGATTGAAGCGTCTCCCGCGCTGCCTTCTTCTGAGGCGACCTTGATTATCGCTGATTTGACAGGGCGTGTGGTAGAAACCATCCCGGTAAAATTAGCCGTAGGTTTGAATACAGTCGAATTCCGACCGACAGATGGAACAAAAGGGCTGATGACCTATTCCATCTCTTTTCATGGAACCATTGCCTGTACGAAAAAGATGTCGATACTGTGAAAAGAAATCCCCGGAGAAAGAAGTTTATTTGATAATCCCTTTATCGATCAACAACTTGCGAATCTCTGGAATGGCCTTTTTTGCGGCGGTTATTCCTGCTTCCAACATCTGTTCATTGTCTTTGCTGCTTAACAACGGCATCCCCCGAAGGTCAGGAGAGATAAGAACATCTGCAAAACTGATATCTTCTTCTTTTAACACATGCGAAGCAATGACATAGCACCGTTGAAGGATTTCCGTTTTGTTTTTATACTCAGGCATGGTGTCAAAATCAGCCATCACATCCACGGCAATAATCATTTCCGGGTGATATTTTTTAGCTTCATCCACCGCGATGTTGTCGAGTACTCCACCATCAACGTAAACGGTTCCGTACATTTTAACCGGTTCAAAGACAAAAGGAATGGCACAAGAAGCGTTTACAGATGGTGCAATCGGTCCGGCCGCAAGTGCGACCGACCTTGCATGATTCAGGTCGGTGGTCATGGCGACAAAGGGAATCTCGGTTTCCTCAATGTTTTTATGGTGAAGGTGCTTCGTAAGATAAGCCTGTAACCGTTTTCCGGAAACAAATCCCTCGGAGGATCGGAAAAGAGAAAAATCAAAGACATCCCTGGTTTTGGTTGAATTGACCAGAGGAATCAGGGAATCAACGTGAGGGAAATCGGCGTATAGCGCTCCTACCAGACTCCCGGCGCTTGTGCCGATAATCAGGTCGATGGGGATGTTTTCCTCTTCCAGAACTTTGATTACACCCACATGGGCGGCGCCATGAAACGCCCCTCCTGAAAGTACCAGGGCGACACGCGGAGGTTTTTCCATAGCCCGGGGAGGAGGCTGTGTTGACGGTTCACTTACCGTCATGAATTTTTTCGAGCAGGCTGCGACGAACCCGAGTACTAAAATGAGTGCAAGCACGGATAAGAGACTCCTCAGGTGGAAAAATTGACAGATCTGTTTCATGGTGCCGGTTTCATATATGCCAAAAATAAGATTTTTTCCCTGAATTTGTAACATGTTATTTAGATGCATTTTAAATTTTTGAAAAAAGTTGGTACGGGGATAACTATATATATATTTGCATCGATAATTAAAAGAAGGTCTTTATGCCAGATCAGATTAAACGACTTCTCGTTACTTTCGCGATCTTCATTGCCCTCTTTCTCTTTCTTCGCTATTTATTAATTCCAGACTCTTTTGGA
>JAZDGR010000130.1:0-10240 GCA_043806735.1 bacterium
AAGTGACTTCGGAAAGTTTTACCGGAGAAGCAGGAAAAAGGGCATCTTTCCCGTAAATTTCCATGTTCTTGATATGCTGTAGCGGACTGTCATCCGTTTCCAGCGGGATAACCGGAGCAGGCAGAATGTCTACGTTATGGAGTACTTCCGTCCGCTGGTTCAGGATCCGGAATTTTGGAGTGGAGCCCGTTGGAATAGCGATGTAGCGGCCCTGCCCGGGAAGGTTCGGAGCGCCTTCGTCATTGAAGAGGAAATTTCCGGGAAGCAGGATGTTTTTCATCGTCTGACCGTTCACCGATTGATCTTCCAGGGCAAAGAAGGGAACTGAGTAGACCACTTCAATGGCGGAAGATTCGGATGCGACCAGGTTGAATCCTGCTTTACCCCAGGAATCGGAGTAGGTAAATTGCTGCGCACGCAAGCTAAAAACGGTCAGTAACAGCAAAGACAAGATAAGAGTAATTTTTTTCATGATGCAGATTTATTGGTTTCGCTTAAAAATTTGGTAGTTCACAAAAATATAAAAAATAAACATGCAACTATTTCCGAATAATCAATTTCCCGTAATTATAATTTCCGGCAGATTCAACGGTTAGGGTGTAAATTCCGGTGGAGAACTGAGAAACATTGATGGACAAAGAAGAGGCGCCCGCCTGCTGATCAGGGAAAGTCCATTTTGCCACGATTTGACCAAGGCCATTGATGAGGGAGGCATACACAGTACCCGGCCGGTCAATTTGGCAGGCTAGGACCACCTGTTCGTGGGCCGGATTGGGATAGATCCGGATCGGGGAACCGGAGATGACCTCCGGGATGCCAATTGTGGGTTCATCCGTCCAGATCTCCATAGCCGGATCCCCGAAAACGTTGCAGCAGTAGTCACACCAGCGGAGGGCTCCCGGTTCCCATTGCCCGGGGGCTGTCACCCACGGGGCGGTTTTGATCTTTGAAACCATATGGGTTTCCCCAAACCGTTTGAATGCAAGGGTATCGTTGTAAAGCGCGCTTACGAACTCCCGGTTCAGATGGGCGGAAGGCCCTTCGGTTTGCCCTTCATTGAACCAGCCATACCGTGAATTGAACACCCCTCCCGCGAGGAAGTTCTCGATAGTAACGGCTTTTTCGGCAATGCAGTCATTGACATCAAATGCCCCGCAGAGGCATCCGTGCGTATACATCAGGGTATAATTGTGATCCACACCGTTGACTTCTGAGAAATTGGTATTTGTGATGTCCCAGATGAACAACCGCATCATATATGTTTCGTTGGAGTGCCCGACGTGATGGATAAATGATTTTCCCTGGTTGATCTCCTCCAGCAGGGTGGTCACATCCCAGGAAAAAATGTTGTTGGGCAGACTGATAAGGGTATCGTACAGCTTTACAATCGTATTCTCAGCGGAAGGGATTCCATGGGTAAAGTATCCGTTATCTGTGTGATCATCAATCAGTAAGTCCAGGTACGGTCCGCCGAATGTCATGGGGGCCTCGTAGAGGTATTCCGCCACCAAAAAGGGTTGCTGCAATTCCCCCAGCACAGGGTTCGTTTGGTAAGAGATGGATTTGTGCATCATGTTCTGCAACTCCCCCTCTGTACTGAAAGGATAACGTGTGACGCCTATATCCGGTAACAGATCGTCTTCACCCGGCTCTCCCCATAAGTTATTCCCATTGGTGTTCCAGTTTCCGTCGAGAGCTGAATAATAGAGATCAGCCGGAATATTGAAATCTTCATAGAGACTCGAGGACTGAACCTGGCAGTAAAATCCCCGGTAGGGAACCAGCTCGGCATCTCCGCCAAGCAGCACATAAGAAGTACTGTTATTCTGGTATTCCTGGATGATGTAATTCCGGATTTTTTCCTGCAAATCCTGCCCCGTCATGGTTGCACTGATCGTTTGAGTGGTAGCCACCTGGCAACTGATCCCATTACTTTGGTACATGTTGATCAAATCCTGGAATGAGTTGCTGAATGTCTGTGTCGTGATAATCAGCATATCATAAACGGTTTTCAGGGATGGCTTCTTAGGGTAGTCGGCCAGGGCTTCTGGATTTTCCGCAACCATCCTGACCCTGTTCAGTACAGTGGGGAGGGAGGAAAGATTCTTCAGGGCTTCACCGGCCTGCATGCCAGGTTCGGTCAACATTCTGACTGTTACCTTTTTGAAATAGGACAGCGTTCCTGTAGCCGGATTGTATGAGACCGGCGTGAAAGAGGAGAGGGCCAGGCTATAGCCGTTCAAAAACTGGGTGAACAGTTGTCCTGTGTTTTTTACGGGGTACGGGGCATTTCTCCGGTAGACCTCCGTGTTTTGAATAAAATCACCCGATTTCCCTTTCGATAAAGGAGAAACATGTTGTTGCGGATAAAGGATAAATGTTCCCGGGACCTGGGTTTCCTGTTCGCCGATAAGTTCCATGAATTTTGCAACATGGCCGGGAGGAAGGATCAGCGAGATTGCATGGTAGGGCAACACCGGTTCACCGGGCAGACCGGTCAGTTGAGTATGCTCGAAAGAGATGGTCTGGAAAGCATCAATTTGCAGGAGTTCGGGTTTCCCAAAAAAATAGGTCTTTTCGACTACCTGCGCCTGCATGAGGCATACAGATACCAGGGAAAGAAGAATGAGGGTAATTTTTCGCATGGGTTCTCAAAGTGAAATGAAAAAGATTTATTTACTTAACTAGACAAAAGGAGATGGTTATTAGTTGCATGGCAAAGATATAAAATGACACGTCAAAATAGTCAGTTTGACAAAAAAAAGAGGCTACCCCATTAGGATAACCTCTTTTGTATAACGTTGCTGGGATTAATTATCTGATAATAAAAAGTTTCTGCATGGTCTTTCCTTCCCCGTTGCGGAGCACCAGGAAATAGATCCCGCTACCCAGGTCAAGATCCATGTTTTTCAATATGTGGCCGTTCACCTGGATACCAGTTTCTTCGTATATTATGGAATTCAGCGTATTCACTACCTGCAGGTCAATCCGAATGGCTTTTGAAGAACCCAGTTCGACAGTGAATTCTCCACGATTCGGGTTCGGATAAACGAACGTTTTGACTAACCCGGGTATCTCCCCAATTCCGACACAAGCATCGAAAAAGATCGTATGCGATTTTTGGTTTTCACAACCGCCCGCTGAAGTTAACGTCACAGAATAGGTATGTGACCCCAACCCAACTTCTCCGGAGGTGACCATGATGGAAGGAGTGGTAGCTCCGCCAGGCTCCCAAAGATAGGCCACGGCATCGGGATTGGTCGCATCAAGGGTAATGGGTTGATACCAGCAGGCAGTATCTCCCGGTATCGTAGAAATATTCACTTCAGGTCCGACTTGAATATAATCCGGTTTCACCACTGTATCGATTTGTCCGCCATGATCCACGATTAGAGTCACATCGTAAATTCCACACTGAGTGTAAGTGGTTGTGGGATTTTTATCGGTGGAAAAATCGGGTTCGGCTCCGGGGAAGAGCCAAGTGTAAGTCTCCGGAACACCGATGTATCCACCCTCCGTGTTATTGGTGAAATTGACTACGGTATTTTTATCAATCTGCGTGGCAGACGCAGTGAAATCAACAGAAAGATCAATCACACTTCGTTTGACGGTCTGCATGATTTCTTTTCCATTATCATTCTGAAGAAAAGCGATGAACTCACAATCTATAAGGGGCCAGTTGGAATCCATATCGAAATTTAGGGTAACGGTCTGAATATCACCTCCCGTAAAATCCACGGTCGTTCCTGTAGCATTGGGGACCATCAGGCGATTGACAAAATTCAGGTGATTCTGTCCCTGCCAGTTATACTGGATGTGAGATTGGGTCACATAAAAACGAAGCTTGAATATATTGGTTGGTAGAGTCCCAACTTTCTCCATGGTTATAACCACGGTGTAACTCAAACCCGAGTTAGATATCGACATGTTCATGTCGATCAACGATAGAACAGCATATCTCTGGTTGTAGAGGGGTAGGTAAGAAGAGTACATGCTGGAAGAGTAACTTCCTCCGACTAGGGTCAGAATGCCGTCAAATTTGGCAGTCGGGTAACCTGTGATGGAATAGTAAGAGTTTCTGGCATTGGAATATTGGTTAGTAAATGGATCGCCATTGTGGTTTTCTGCCACGGCTACCTTACAGTTGTTTTCAAGCAGATCATCAGCGCCCATTGCGGCTCCGGGGCAGTATGTACACCAGGTGCCTGTACCGATTTCCAACGCAACCATTTCGCGCGGAACATTCTGTGTCACAGCCACTGTAAGGGCAAACAGAAAAACTGAAAAAAGTACTGATTTTTTCATAAGATGCGGTTTTAGGTTAATTGTTTCTTTTTAATTGCGAGGTGCAAATATATACAAAAAACCAATTTACTCACTTGTTCGACAAAATTTTAGCATCTATCTCCCGCAGGGCAAATGCGTAAGCCCCGAGCGCCACTGCGACCGAGGTACCCAGCCGGGTGACGCCTATCCCAATTTTTTTGTCAGGGTGATACGCGACGGTCTTCCCGGTAAAAGGAACGGGGATTTCCGAATGAGCCGATTGACAGAATGTTTGGTTTTGGGCCGGATCTTCCAGATTAAAGGCCATACCTTCGAGCCGGTCGAGCGGGTGGCCTGATACGGTATGAAACGGTTGATTCATTTCATCCACAAGCTTTTGCAGAAATAAATGGTGTGCCCCGGAAAGCCCTCCGCCGATTACTATGAGACCGTCGATGAGTGTTATGGCATTTGCCAGGGCATCTCCTGCAGCAACGGCAAATGAGTTGAAAGCGGAAACTGCAGCTTCCCGGTTCCCTTTCCGTTTGCCCATTCCGATTTCGAAGAGTTCTCTGGGGTCGGGACAACTCCGGAAATTAATCCCGGCATAATTGGCATATTCACGCTGAATCCCGCGTATGCTGACACTTTCTTCTGCATCAAAGTTTTTAAACGTCCGGTTCCGTATTCGATTGATTTCTCCACCGGCAGAATTATCCCCCCTGAAAAGTCTCCCATCTGCAACGATTCCACCTCCGAAACCAGTTCCGAACGTAACACCAAGAAGATTCCGGTACCGTTTCGGATTGCCCGCTTTTTCCAGATTTCTGTTCACTTCAGGCAGCAATCCTGCGATTGCTTCTCCATAGGCGAAAAGGTCCCCGTCGTTGTTGATGAACGCCGGGATTTGAAAATGTTCTTCCAGCATCGGTCCCAGGGCGACGCCTCCCCTGAACAAAGGCAGGTTCTGCAACTCCCCGATGATCCCGGAGGGATAATCGGCCGGTCCGGGAAACGCAAAACTGATCGCTGCCGGAGGTTCTGCCAACTGCGATTTCACCTCCTCAAACCCCCGGATGATATTTTGGAGAATGATTTCAAGTGTTTCCCCCTTTGCCGGGATGGAAACCGGATTGACCACTTCCTTATTTGAACGGATAGCGGAAAAAACAAAATTGGTTCCTCCGGCATCCAGGGTGAGCACACAACGATTATCCATAGAGAAGTTCATATGGTGATATGGTGATGTGGTGAAATGGTGAAATATTGGTAATTCATGGCAATTCATGGCAATCTATGGCAATTCATGGCAATTTCTTTTAATGTGCTTCCAGCCAGTTTTTCCCGGTGTTGATGTCAATTACCACCGGGACTTCGAGCGGGATAGCTGCGGGCATTTTATCGAGCAGGATCTTCTTTACCTCTTCAACTTCGGAGAGGAGGGTATCAAACACCAATTCGTCATGAACCTGCAGAATCATCCTGGATTTCAGTTTTTGTCTTTCCATTTCCCGAAAAATCCCGATCATGGCGATCTTGATCATGTCGGCAGCAGTACCCTGGATCGGGGCATTGATGGCATTTCGCTCGGCAAAACCGCGGATGTTGGAATTCCCCGAATTGATGTCTCGCAAGTACCTTCTCCGTTTCATCATGGTCTCCACATATCCGTGCTTTCTGGCAAATCCGATGGTTTTATCCATGTATTTCCGTATGCCGGGGTACTGAGTAAAATACTGATGAATAATCTCTGACGCTTCGGTTCGTGAAATGTTCAGCCGCTCACCAAGGCCAAATGCCGACATGCCATAGGCGATCCCAAAATTTACGGCTTTTGCTTTTCGCCGCATCTCCTTGGTGACCTCCTCCAGGCTAATCCCGAATATTTTGGTGGCTGTTGCCGCATGGATATCTTTCCCTGTCCTGAAATCTTCGATCATCGACGGATCGTTGCTCAGGTGTGCAATGATCCGCAACTCGATTTGCGAATAATCGGCCGATAGAAGGATATACTGGTCATTTCTGGGCACAAATGCTTTCCGGATCTCCCGGCCCCGTTCGGTACGGATGGGAATGTTCTGGAGATTCGGGTTGTTGGAACTCAGTCGTCCGGTCGCCGCGACGGCCTGGTTATACGAAGTGTGGACCCTCCCGTCGCGCGGATTCACCAAATTGGGCAGTACATCCACGTAAGTGGATTTCAGTTTGGTCAGCGACCGGTAATCCAGGATCCGGGCGATGATCGGATGTTTGTGAACCAGTTTGGAGAGCACATCCTCACTGGTGGAATACTGCCGGGTACGGGAGGTCTTTTTCGGCTTGGCGATGATCTCCATATTGTCAAAAAGGATCTCCCCGAGTTGCTTTGGGGACGCAATGTTGAAGTGGGTTCCCGCATCGGAATAAATTTCCTGCTCCAACTGCTTGATCTCCAGGTCGAGTTGAACCGAATAATCCTGCAGGGCTTTGACATCAATGGCGACCCCTTCCGCTTCCATGGAGGCAAGCACCGGAATTAACGGGATCTCGATCCTGTCGAAAAGTTCGCGTGTTCCGGCTTGATCCAACATCGGCTCAAAGAGCGTTTTCAGCCGGAGGGTGACATCGGCGTCTTCCGCCGCATAATCTTTGAGGGTCTCCGTGTCAACGGTCCGCATACTTAGCTGGTTACCGCCTTTCTTCCCGATCAGCGATTCAATGGATACCGGTTTGTATTGGAGGTACGTTTCGGCAAGGAAGTCCATGTTGTGGCGGAGGTCGGGCTGAATCAGGTAGTGGGCGATCATGGTATCGAACAGGGTTCCCCCGACTTCCACAGTATACCATTTCAGGATCGAGATATCGAATTTCAGATTCTGGCCGACCTTTTCCGTCACCGGGTTTTCAAAAACAGGTTTGAACGCTTCAACCAAATTCTGGGCTTCGTGATAATTGGCCGGTACAGGAACGTAAAATGCTTCATGAGGCGCGAACGAAAAGGAGAGTCCCACCAGCTCCGAAGTATTCGGATCCAATCCGGTTGTCTCGGTATCAAAGCAAAATGAAGGCTGGTTTTTTATCAGATCCAACAGATTTTGTACTTTCTTGGGAGTATCACAAAGATGATAGGTATGCAGAGTGGTTTGTAGTGTAGCGAGAGAAGAGAGATCCTGGCCGGAAAAAAGGTCGCCTGAAAAGACTGGTAACTGGTGACGGGTGACTGGTGAGACGTGGGACGTGGGACGTGGGACGTGAGGCGAGAGAGAGATTTCGGGTTCCGGCTCCTGACTCCTGACTTCTGACTTCTGACTTCTGACTTCTGACTTTTGGGTGGAGAGCCAGGTGAAATACCTTTGACCGAAGGTGCGGAATTCCAGCTCACCGAAGATTGTTTTCAGGGCCTCTTCATCCGGAGATTTCAGCTTCAGGGCTTCTTCATCAAACGGGACCGGAACATCCAGGATTATGGTAGCCAGGTTTTTGGACATCAGCGCCTGGTTTCCATACTCTTTCACTTTCTCTTTCCATTTCTCATTGGAAATCGAATCGGCGTTTTGTATCAAGTTTTCAACGGAGCCGAATGAGGAGATCAGTTTTCTGGCGGTAACTTCTCCGAAACCCGGGATTCCGGGAATGTTGTCGGAAGTATCTCCCCACAGGCCAAGGATGTCTCTTACCTGGTCGGGGCGATCGATCCCGAATTTCTCGCAAACCTCCCGAATTCCCAGGATTTCCGATGGATTTCCGAATTTGGCCGGTTTGTAGATGAACACCTGATCGCTGACAAGCTGACCAAAATCCTTGTCGGAAGTCATCATGTAAGTAATAAAGCCTTTCTTTTCCGCTTCTTTTACCAGGGTCCCGATGACATCGTCGGCCTCGTAGCCGTCAACCGCCAGGATGGGAATCTGAAATCCTTCAATCAACTGACGGATATATGGAAGTGAAGCAATGATATCTTCCGGAGTCTTTTCCCGGTGCGCTTTATAAAGTTCAAACGCTTCGTGACGCACGGTTGGCGCCATGGTATCGAATGCAACTCCGAGGTGGGTGGGCTGTTCATTCCGGATCACATCAAACAGCGTATTAGCAAAACCCAGGATGGCGGAGGTATTCAGTCCCTTGGAATTAATCCTCGGATTTTTATTCAGCGCGTAATAAGCCCGGTAGATGAGGGCCATGGCATCCAGGAGAAAAAGCTTCTTTTGTTCCATAGGCAGGCAAAGATAACATGAATTTCATCCGGCTTCAACAAAGGCTTGTTTATATCTTGTCTTGATTTCGCGTTAAACGCTCATGTACTTATTATACATTTAAAGGCAAAATGATTTGCCTATGCCAAATAAGATCGCGAAGGGAAAAAAGATCTTCGTACTCGACACCAGCGTTCTTCTATACAGTCATGAAGCAATAAATTCCTTTGAGGACAACGAGGTGGTCATCCCGATCACAGTCCTGGAGGAGCTGGACAATTTCAAAAAAGGAAACGATAACATCAATTTTGAAGCCCGGGAGTTTATCCGGATCATGGATAAACTCTCGAACAGGTCTACCCTTACCAAGTGGATATCCCTGAAAAACAGCAAGGGCGGGAAATTCAAAGTGGTGATGAATGAACAGAGTGAGTTGGATGCCAATCAGGTGTTCGGCGAGCATAAACCCGACCACAACATCCTCAACGTCGCCCTCATCATGATGCTGGAGAATCCCGGAAAAAAAATTGTGCTTGTCTCTAAAGACATCAATCTTCGGCTAAAAGCGAAAGCGTTAAACATCCATGCAGAAGATTATGAAACCGGGAAGATAAAAGACCTGGAAACGCTCTATTCAGGGAAATCCCTGGTCGAAAATATAGAAAAGCCCGTGATCGATATGATTTATGAGACCGGCTTTTGCCTGCCGGAAGATATCGGTGTGGTAAAACCCTTTCCCAATCATTATTTCATCCTGAAGAACGGAAAAAGTTCGGTCCTTGCTTTTTATAACCCGTTAACTGAGCATATCGAGAAGATCGAGAAACACTCCTGTTATCGTATTACGCCGCGAAATGCCGAACAGGTATTTGCCTTTCATGCAATTCTAAATATGAATGTCAGGCTCGTAACCCTGCAGGGAATAGCCGGCACCGGAAAAACCTTGCTGGCGCTGGCGGGTGCGCTGGAACAGAAACGAAATTTCAAGCAGATCTACCTGGCCCGTCCGATCGTTCCTCTCAGCAACAAAGATATCGGCTACCTTCCCGGAGATATCAAATCAAAGCTGAATCCTTATATGGAGCCGCTGTGGGACAACCTGAAGTTTATCCAGAACCAATTCAGCGAGAAAGACAAGGAATACAAAGTAATAGCCGATGCAGTGGAGAATGAAAAACTGGTTATCACGCCGTTGGCATACATTCGCGGACGCAGTATTTCCAATGTTTGTTTCATTGTGGATGAAGCCCAGAACCTGACCCCTCATGAAGTCAAAACAATCATCACCCGGGCAGGCGAAAATACCAAGATCATCTTTACGGGAGATATTTACCAGATCGATACGCCTTACCTGGATGCTCAGAGTAACGGGTTGTCGATGATGATCGACAAAATCAAGCATCATCAGATTTATGCTCATATCCGGCTGGAAAAGGGAGAGCGGTCGGAGCTGGCGAACCTCGCGAATGAATTGTTGTAGTTAACCCTTTTATAAGTTTTTTTCTTTTTCAAATCCGAATTTCCATGCAAGTGCAGCGAGAATAGCGCCGGTTAGAGGAGCGACAAAGAATAACCAGAGTTGGGCGAGGGCTTTGCCACCGGCAAAAATGGCAGGTCCAAGACTGCGTGCAGGATTAACGGATGTTCCGGTCACAGGAATGGTTACGAGGTGGATCAGCATCAGGGTGACGCCGATGGCCAGCCCTGCCATGGCTCCGTTGCCGAATTTAGAGGTTGTTCCAAGGATTACAAAGATGAAAAGGAAGGTCATTACAGCTTCGATGATGAAAGCGCTCAGTGTA
>JAZDGR010000131.1:0-3084 GCA_043806735.1 bacterium
CTGCTCATTACCCATAAATAGGACTGGACAAATATAAAGCCATGCTGTATACAACGCAGCATGAAAACTCAAAATCAAATTAAGCGGACGCTGTCGGAACCTGAAGCCATTGAGAAAATTAAGAAATTGCTCGATAATGAAAGCATAAAAAGGACAGTGCTGGCAGACCAGGTTTGTGAACAATTTGAATTTTTTGATCCCCGTGATTACAAACAACGTGCCGGTTGTATGAAAGCTTTGCGGGAGCTGGAAAATAAAGGGCTTATTGTTTTGCCACAAGCTACTCGTGTTCCCGGCAAAAAACATCCGAGACGTCTTGGTGAGGCTGTACCTGAACCGATAGGCGTTCCCGATGAGGCTGTCGAAATCAAAGAACTGTGCATCATTATGGTAGAGACAGAAGAACATATGCGAACATGGAATGAATTGATGATTCGGGAACATCCTCGGAGATCAGGATTACTGGTTGGTCGTCAGATTCGTTATCTTGTGAAATCGGAGCATGGTTGGCTGGGAGGACTGGGATTTAGTTCCTCGGCACTACAGCTTGAGGATCGAGACAAGTGGATTGCCTGGGATACTGATACAAGGCGGGCCAATTTACACTATGTCATCAACATGAATCGATTTCTGATCCGTTCAAGCGTACACTGCCATAACCTTGCTTCCCGACTGCTCGGCATGGCCCTTCGGAAGCTGCCCCAGGATTTTGAAAGCCTTTATGGTTACCGACCTCTGCTTGTGGAAAGTTTTGTGGATACCAAGCATTTTAACGGGACATGTTACCGGGCAGCGAACTGGCTAATGATAGGCCGTACCAAAGGCCGCGGAAGACAGGATCGTTTTAATAAAAAAGCGGAAACTATAAAAGACATTTATGTTTATCCGCTCGAAAAAGATTTTCGTCATAAGATGGGAATTTCGGAGGAGAATGTCTTAGATGGTCTTGAACTTGGCTCCGGTATCGACGATGAAAACTGGGCGGAAAATGAATTTGGCAAAGCTCCGCTTGGCGACAAGCGTCTGAGTCGCAGACTTGTCGAATCCGCAGCCGATAAAGCCATGCAGCCAGGGCATGCTTATAGCAGCATTGCTGGCGGCGACTGGCCAAAAGTGAAAGGCTATTATCGGATGATCGACGCACCGGATGATTCAGCGATTACCATGACTAACATCCTTTTGCCACACCGTGAACGAACGATAAGACGGATGAAGGCTCAACAAACTGTACTCTGTATTCAGGATGGCAGCGATCTGAATTACTCAACCCTGGATAAATGCAAGGATCTGGGTGTAATCGGTACAAATCAGACAGGCGCTCAAAGTAGAGGATTACATCTGCATTCGACGTTGGCAGTAACGACAGAGGGGCTTCCTTTAGGCGTACTTCGCGCCGAATGTACTGCTCCTGAGGTGAAATCCAAAGAAGAAAAGCGGGCGGCTTCGACAATTCCAATAGAAGAAAAGAAAACTTTCACTTGGATCGAAGGGATTCGCGATTGCGCGGAAGTGAAAGCTCAGATGCCGGACACCTCTATAATCTGTCTTATGGACAGAGAGGCGGATTTCTTTGAACTATTTGACGAACATCGTGGAAACTGTTCCAGCATTGATTTGCTTGTACGTGCCCATCATGACCGTAAGACAAATGGAGATGGCAAGTTGTTCGAAACGGCAAGGCAATCGCCTGTTAAGGCCATCTTAAATATCAAAGTTCATAGACAAAGCGCCAGACCCAAAAAAAGCAGGCAGAAAGCACGACCTGAACGACAGCCCCGGATAGCGGAACTGTCACTTCGCTATAGACAGGTAGAACTGAATCCTCCATCGTACCTTAAAGATAAGCACCCGATTCCTGTATGGATTGTCCATGTGTTAGAAGAAAACCCTCCAGTTGACACGGATCCGATTGAATGGTTTTTGCTGACAACAATTGCGATAGCTTCAGTCGATGATGCATTGAATTGCGTAAAATGGTACGCTTTACGTTGGCGTATTGAAGACTGGCACCGGGTACTGAAGTCCGGATGCGGGGTTGAAAAAGCTGCACATAAGACAGCCGAACGACTTAAACGCTCAATAGCGATCAACATAGTCATTGCTTGGCGGATAATGCTCATAACTCTTCTGGGAAGAGAAATTCCGAATCTGCCTCCAGAGGTTGTGTTTTCAGATTTGGAAATTGAGGTATTGAAAACTGACGCTAAAAAAAACTTTACCCACCCCCAGATTCTTTAGGTGCAGCAGTAAAATTGGTGGCGAGGCTTGGCGGTTATCTCGACCGCGCAAATGATCCGCCACCTGGCCATCAAGTAATGTGGAAGGGATTCTTACGCTTGCAACTTATGTGCGAAGGATTCGCTCTGGGGCTTGCAGGGATAGATAGTACGTAGTGCAACTATATGGGTAAAGGGCAGGGCTATGGGAACGGATACGGAGAGGGAAAAGGCGGTCGATCTGGCTATCGCGCAGATCGAGCGGCAGTTTGGGAAGGGAGCGATCATGCGGCTGGGAGGCGGGGAGGTGATCTCCGACATCCCGGCCATCTCGACGGGATCGATCAGCCTCGACATGGCGCTCGGGACGGGCGGGGTGCCCCGGGGGAGGGTCGTCGAGATCTTCGGACCGGAATCGGGCGGGAAGACCACCCTCGCCCTTCATATCGTGGCGGAGGCGCAGAAGCAGAACGGGCTGGCGGCCTTCATCGATGCGGAGCACGCCCTCGACGTGACTTACGCGAGGAAGATCGGGGTCAACACGGACGATCTGCTCATCTCCCAGCCCGACACGGGGGAACAGGCGCTCGAGATCGCCGAGACCCTTGTCCGGAGCGGGGCGCTTGATGTCCTGGTCGTCGACTCCGTGGCCGCCCTCGTCCCCAAGGCCGAGCTCGAGGGGGAGATGGGAGACGCGCAGATGGGGCTCCAGGCGCGGCTGATGTCCCAGGCCCTCCGGAAACTGACGGGGAGCATCAGCAAATCGAAGACGACTGTGATCTTCATCAATCAGCTCCGGATGAAGATCGGCGTTTTCTTCGGCAATCCCGAGACGACCACGGGCGGGAACGCCCTGAAGTTCTACTCG
>JAZDGR010000132.1:0-9780 GCA_043806735.1 bacterium
CTTTTCAGAAAACAAAAGTAGGTAAAAATACATTGCGGGGTGGAGCAGAGGTAGCTCGTTGGGCTCATAACCCAAAGGTCATAGGTTCGAATCCTGTCCCCGCTACAAAGGCAAGTGCGAAGTGTGAAGTGCCAAGTCCGAAGGAATTCGCACTTTACACCTCAGACTTAAGACTTCGGATGTAATACCTCCCCCCCTGTATTTCGGGCATCAAAAAAACGTACGGTTATTTGGTGAACAGACATTGTTCAAGATATTGATTTTCTGCATTTTTTTCGTATATTGCGGACATATTTCGGGGTGTTGCCATTGACGATGTAACTATTCATTCGCTGCCCGTTTGCTGCCGTCATCTTCCTTCACAGGCAGTGATCCCTTTACGGCTGTTATTTAGGTAGGAAAAATTAATATGGGGTCAATAATCAAAAAAAGAGTGATATGAAAAAGTTTTCCATCCTATGGGTTTCGCTGTTTTGTTTGAACGGTGTAATTGGACAGAGTTTAATCACTGCATTATCAATTGATGCTTTTGCACAAAGCAAACATACTGCATTTAATCTGCAACATCGTACATCAAATTCAAAGGAAAATGTTCAGGGTATTATTGGAAATGATGAAATAAAGTCATTCGACATCCATATCGAAAAGAATCTTGGGCAAGTCATCAAATATCAAGCATTCGCACAGTGCTCATTAATCCAAATATATGACAGCATCTATTATTGGCGCTGGGATACTATTAACATTGGATGGAAGATTGATTCTAAAATCAATAATATGGTTTATGATGGCAACAATAATCTGATAAGCAAAGTTCGTCAAAGTTGGAACGGCAGCGAATGGGAGAATAACAAGAAATACACCTATACCTATGATGCCTATAATAATCAGACAAGTGAGTTAATCCAAAACTGGAATGGTAGCACCTGGGTAAATTCCTCGCTCACCACCGATACCTTCGATGCTAACAATAATCATACAAGTTACAAAGGACAAGAATGGAACGGCAGTGCTTGGGAGAATTCCTGGCAATACATTTATACTCACGATGCAAATAATAATCTGATAAGTGATTTGCACCAAACGTGGAACGGAACAGCCTGGGACAATGAGTCACTATTCACCTTTACCTACGACACAAACAATAATTGGACAAGTAAATTATGGCAAGAATGGAACGGAACCGCCTGGGAAAATCATTGGCAATACACTTTTACTTACGATGTCAACAATAATCTGACAATTGAATTACTGCGGAAGTGGAAAGACGGCACGTGGCAGAATCTTAGTAAATCTATCTATACCTATGATGCCAACAATAATCTGATAAGTGGATTTGGTCTATTCTGGAACGGCAGCACCTGGGAAAATAGTGCCCAAGTATTCTTTACTTACGATGCCAACAATAATCAGATAAGTTATTTAAGTCAAACTTGGAACGGTACCACCTGGATAAATTCTTCATTGAGAACCCGTACTTACGATGCCAACAATAATCAGACAGGTGAATTATGGCAAAACTGGAACAGCAGCATCTGGGTCAATTCCAATCAAAAAACCTATACATACGATGCCAACAATTTCAGAATAAGTTATTCATACAGAAAGTGGAATAATGCTGGCAGTGTAATAACTGGTGGTGACAGCACTTATTATTATTTTCATACGGCTCTTGGAATAAATAACTTAATAGCGCAGGGGAGAGGTATTGTTGTTTATCCCAATCCAGCCACTAATAATATCACTATCGAAACACCAGCCAATGGTGCCATATCCATATTAACCATCAACGGTCGGCAACTCCTGCAAAAGGAAATAACAGAACCCAGTACCACTGTAAATGTCAGCGAATTGAAAAGCGGGGTTTATTTTGTGCGGGTGACAGGTGAGAAAAATGTGAGCGTCGGGAAGTTCGTAAAGCAGTAAAAACGGGGCATGTAAAAAATCTGTAAACACCCGTTCATTTCCCCCTGTATTTCGGATATCAAAAAACCGGACGGTTATTTACTCACTTGCGATTGTTCTGGTGGGTGCAGAAAATATTACGTTGTAATTTGAAAAAGTATTTTTACTATCTTTGTCAGTCCAAAATAAATCACCGTTTTCTGTTCACAATTGACAGATTTTTCTTATATTTGAGTGATTTTACAATTTTGTATCTGATATCGTAGTTAACTATTGTAAAAAATTAGTATCGTGTTAGAAAAGGAATTCAAATATTATTTAGCCCATCAGGGGGAGTTAGTGAAGAAGTACAAAGGCAAGTACTTAGTCATTAAGAATGAACAAGTTATTGGCGTGTATGATTCTCAATCCGAAGCCTATAATACCACTCAAAAGGAACACGAAGTTGGTACTTTCCTTATTCAGTTTTGCGATTCTGGGAATGATAGCTATACGCAGACCTACCACTCTCGTGTAACCTTCCGACCTGCCTATGCCGAGTAAGACCCCACCCCCTAACGCATTTACGCTTAAAGCCAACGCTGGTAATAGACTTCGGGTACTCATCACACCTGTCGAGTTCACTTTACCATCTGATACAGCAAATAAAAAAAAGTGTCAGGGAATTTGGGATACAGGCGCCACTGGTACCGTTATTTCCCAGTCGATAGTGGATGCATTAAATCTGAAGCCCATTGGCATTACTTTCGTTAATACCGCAAGCGAACAAAATGTGCCCACACCTGGGTACTTGGTTGACGTACATTTGTATGATGGCAAAGTCTGCATCAAAGATGTCAGGGTGACGCTCGGAAGCATTAGCGGGGGTGCAGACTGTTTAATCGGAATGGATATTATCACTCTGGGCGATTTCGCTGTTACCAATGTTAACGGAACCACCTTTTCTTTCAGAATCCCTT
Source organism: bacterium (assembly GCA_043806735.1). Classification (GTDB taxonomy): domain Bacteria; phylum Bacteroidota; class Bacteroidia; order Bacteroidales; family FEN-979; genus QYOJ01. The sequence goes on from JAZDGR010000132.1 coordinate 2,865, forward strand.
CGATGCAGGAAATTGATTATGTTCAGGAAGCAAATCGGTTTGCACCAAAAGTAGGAAGAAACGACCCTTGTCCCTGCGGCAGTGGTAAAAAATATAAGCTCTGCCACGGTGTTGGCAAATAGATAACCAACTTTCTTTGTAGCTGGCTTTCTACCATAACCATTGCACGACATTTAGAGTATGGAACAGAGTAAGGAAAACAGCCAAAAAAACGGACGTGGAGTAAGGAAGCCATATCAGACACGTTATTGTAAATTATTGTTATATAGCATAATACACATTGGTACAAATTCATCCATTGTTCTCATAACCCAAAGGTCATAGGTTCGAACCGAAGCTCACGAGGACGAAGTCCGAGTAATCCTGTCCCCGCTACAAAGGCAAGTGCGAAGTGTAAAATGCCAGGTCCGAAATAATTCGCACTTCATACTTCAGACTTAAGACTTGGGATTTAATACTTCCCCCTCCCACCCTGTATTTCTGATATCAAAAAACGTACGGTTATTTGGCTCCTTTCCCCTTGTTAGACTTCTGATTTGGATTTTTATTCACTTAATCTTATCTTTCGTAACTATTAGTGACAGATAGTTCCGATGAAAAAGTTCTGCACCTTATTTTTAATTCTATTTCCTGGTTTAACATTAATTGCCCAGAATGACCACCTCTGCGTACCCTGCCTACCCCAAGGCATCACTTTTACAACACAATCACTGATTGATAGTTTTCCAATTAACTATCCCAACTGTACTACAATTGAAGGGGAAGTCTTTATAACGGGAACTGATGTTACTGACCTGAACGGATTAAGCGTTTTGACTTACATTGGGGGAAGCCTTACTATCTACGAAAACAACTCCCTGACCAGTCTGACGGGCTTGGAAAATCTAACTTCCATTGGGAGTTATCTTTGGATTTCTTTCAACTACTCCCTAACCAGCCTTACGGCATTGGATAGTTTGACTTCCATCGGAGGTTACATTGCGATTGATTACAACAACGCCTTGACTAGCCTAACGGGATTGGGCAATATTGATGCTTCGTCCATAACTAATTTACAGTTCCATAATAATAATTCATTATCAACTTGCGCTGTACAAAGCATTTGCGATTATTTAGCAAATCCCACTGGCACCATTGAAATCCACGACAATGCCATAGGTTGCAACAGCGTTGAGGAAGTGAAAGATTCTTGCGCTGCAATTGGAATTGAATCCCTGACACCTGAATCATCCGTAACAATCTACCCCAACCCCGCATCCACTGACATCACTATTTCGATCCCCACCACAGGCTCCCTCTCCATCCTGAACCTCAACGGTCAGGAAATCCTGCAACAGGAAATCACCGAACCAACCACTACGGTTGATGTCAGCGGATTGAAAAGTGGGGTTTATTTTGTGCGGGTGAAGGGGGATAAAAATGTGAGCGTCGGGAAGTTCGTAAAGCAGTAAAGCGGAGTAAGGAACAGCGTAAGGAAAACAGCCAAAAACAAGTATTGGCGGGGAACCTTTTTTGACATTCCAGAGATCCACCTACCTTTACACCGAAAAACATAGAATTGTCACGAAATACGTTTTCGGTTAAATGGTTTTTAATGGTCATCGTTACGATCATTCTTCTTGGCCACCGCGTTTCCAATGCTCAACGCGACACCCTGCAAAAGGTACCGTCATCACTCGCATTTAATGCCGGGGTATTCGGTATTTTCGATCCGGCTCTGGTTCAGGGACAATTTGAATGCGAATTCTATCCGAACCTGAAGGCCTGGTTTTTCTATCCCTTTGCCGGGGCTTTTTTCACTACCAATGCCAGCACTTCTGTCTTTGCAGGAGTGACGATCCCGATCCAGGTGAATAAAAGATTGCTCGTGAGGCTGAGTTTTGCTCCGGGTTTATATAAAAGCAGTGAGATAAAATCGGACCTGGGATTCTTCCTCGAGTTCCGCACATCCCTGAAACTGGCTTATGTATTTAACGATCAAAGCCGGCTCGGGATCCAGTTTGCACACATTTCCAATGCCAACCTTAACAAGGAAAATCCGGGAGTAGAGGCTCTGGTGGTTTCGTATGAAATTCCGTTACGTACTGACTAATTCTTCTCCCCTGATTCAGCCTTCTTATGGTGAGCTGTCATATGGTTCATTTGTTTGTAGATGTTGTACTCATTCTGCGTCTTCTTCGCTCCCCCGGTTGGATTTAAACGTCAAGAATGTATTCAGATGCCATTTTGGATGGAACTTGTAGTTCGTGAAAGCCCCAAAAGCAAAGCGGTTTCGACAAGTTTTTTCCATGAATTGTAACCTTAAATGATTATTTGCAGTATACAAACTAAATTAGAGAAGTGCATTGCCTATGAGCAAGATCCTGGTCATTGACGACCGCCAAGGCAACCTGACCACAGTGAGGGCAACGATTGAGGATGCCATCCCCGACTGCCATGTGATCGATGCCATGTCGGGAAAAGAAGGAATCGAACTTGCACGGCGGGAACAACCGGATGTCATCCTCCTGGATGTTGTGATGCCGGAGATGGATGGGTATGAGGTGTGCAAAAGATTGAAAGCCAATGACCTAACCAGACACATCCATGTAATCCTCATCTCGGCATACCAGACCGATTCGAAAAGCAAGGTCAAAGGATTCAGTGCAGGTGCGGATGCCTTCCTCATCCGTCCGATCGAACGGGCTGAACTCGCCGCTCACCTTTCATCCATGCTCCGGATTACCCGAACGGAGCAACTGCTCAAGGAAGCTCTGGAACAGGCGAGGGAGTCGGACCGGTTGAAATCCGCATTCCTGGCTACAATGTCACATGAATTGCGAACCCCGCTGAATGCCATCCTCGGATTTTCCGGGTTACTCGACAAAAACACTCCCGGAGAAGAGGTGGAACGGTTTGCCAGGATCATTCACGAAAAAGGAAATATTCTGTTGAAACTGGTGGAGGATTTGTTTGAGATCACCCTGATTCAAACAGGTGAGATCAGGATCAACAAACAGGAAGTAAACATCCTGTCGATCCTGGCTGGCTTGATAGCGATTGCAAAACGGGAACGGGTGCGTCTTGGAAAAGAGAAGATCGGCATCCGGGTCATTCCGGCTAACCAAATGGAGGATCTGGTCCTCTATACCGATCCTGAAAGAGTTAAACAGATCCTGGTGAACCTGATCAAGAATGCATTGAAATTTACCAGGGAGGGTTCCATAGAATTTGGATGCAGGAGGGAGATATGGAAAAGCCAACAACGTATTTCGTTTTATGTGAAAGACACGGGGATCGGTATTTCACACGAAAACTTCAAGTTTATTTTTAACCTGTTCCGACAGGTGGACGAGTCCAATACAAGGCCTTGCCATGGAGCAGGGATCGGCCTTTTCATCTCCAAAAGACTGACGGATCTGTTGGGAGGAGAACTTTGGGTGGAGTCAAAAGAGGGCGTTGGATCCACGTTTTTTTTCTCCCTGCCGGGTAGCTTTGCCGATCACCAAAGAATGGTCAGTTGATGACTCTGCGACCTCAGCGGTTTCATTGATTAACCGCAGAGGCGACAAAGGGCATATATGGTTTTTTACACCAGTAATTCCTGCAGCTTCGATGCCAGGTAGTGGTATTGCTCAATTGAATTATACAATTGCACCGATATTCGCATGATCCGCTTCGGCGATTCCCCCCAGTACCAGACAGGGATTTCGAGGTTGTATTCTCGGAAGATCAGTTCCTGCAACGGATCGCAGCTTTTGTAATCGAATACAGGGATCTCTTCCGGCGTCGGCAACGGAAAAGTCGCCATCGAAGCGATCAAGGAGTCAGGACAGGGTTTGTCGATCCCCAGGGTACTGCAAAGCAACTCCCTGCCTTCGAGGCAGAGCGACCGGTTTCGTTCCATGAGCTCCGGCCAGCCGCCTGGTAACAGAGCCCCCATATAATCCACCATATCGGCCGCGCACAAAACAGCCGTAGGGTCATAGGTGCCCGGCCAGAAAAACCGCTCGGCAAATGGTTCTGCCCTGTGCCCGGCATGGCTGATCACCAGCGGCACGATTTTCTTTTGTTTGTCCGGTCTCACGTAAAGGATTGCGGATGATTTGGGAGCACACAACCATTTGTGGCAGTTGGCAGTATAATAGGCCGCTCCGATCTTCTCAATAGTAACCGGGATGCTGCCAAGGGCGTGGGCGCCGTCGACTATGGTATCCACTCCCCTGTTCGCCAGTTCACGCACAATCTCCTCGACAGGCTGAACCAGTGCAGTAGCGGAGGTAATGTGGTCGATCAGGGTAATCCGGGTCTTCGGGGTAGCTGCGCGTATTATGGTTTCCGTGATCCTCCCCGGGTCCTGCAGCGGAAAAGGGTACCTGGCTTCGACCAGTTTTGCCCCAGTCTGTTCGCACACATATTCCAGAACCCTCCTGCAGGCAGGATAGATGTGGTTCGTGATGAGGATCTCCTCGCCGGGATTGAACTTCAACGACCTGAAGACAGTGTTTACAGCCGAAGTGGCATTCTGGACAAAGACCAGATCGCCGGCCTGAGCCCCGGTGAAGGAAGCCAGCTTCTGCCTGGCTGCCGAATGAAGGTGCTCCAGCTCCCGGATCAGAAAACGCATGGGCTGCGACTCCAACCGCTGCCGGTATTCCAGTTGCTTTTCCAGGATCCGTTTCGGACAGGCGCCGAAAGAGCCGTGGTTCAGGTATATGGTCTCGGGTTCTAACGCCCATAAAGAGGCGAACCGGGATGGTTCAGGCTTCATGTTGTGTTTCATTTTTTGTGAGACCTTATTCCGCAACTACAATCAATCCTTTCAGATAATCCCCTTCCGGATGAAAGATGCTGACCGGGTGATCGGGACCCTGGGAAAGATGATGCAACACCTTTACGGATTGCCGGGCTTCGATGGCGGCCGACTGAACTGCCGACCGGAAGACTTCCCGGCTGATCGCCTGAGAACATGAGAAGGTAAAGAGAATCCCTCCCGGGTTCAGTTTTTTCATCGCTTCCGAATTGATGTGGATGTATGCCTGCAATGCGTTATGCGTCACTTTGTGGCTTTTTGCAAATGCCGGAGGATCGAGGATGATCAGATCGTAGTTCTGCTTCAGTCCGGGAAGAAAGTCCTTGACGTCGGCTACAAACTCTTCATGCAGATCCTCAGCGATTCCGTTCATCCGGATATGCTCCCTGGCCCATTCGATGGCTTGCGGAGAACTGTCGACCGAATGCACCAGGCTGGCCCCTCCTTTCAACGCATAAACCGAAAAAGCGCCTGAATAGCAGAAGGCGTTAAGTACCTTCCGGCCTTTCGCATAGTATTGGGCAAACATCCGGTTGCTGCGCTGATCGAGGAAAAAACCGGTTTTCTGTCCCCGGATAAAGTCGACCCGGAATTTGTGGCCGGTTTCGAGGATTCCGGTATCTTCACACGATCCGAAAAGAAAATGATCCCGGATGCCAACTGCCAACCGCGAACTGCCAACTGGTAATCGCGAACTGCCAACTGCCAACTGCGAACTCTTTACGTAAATTGCCTTCAACGCTGACCCGTAAATCAACTTCAGGGCTTCTGAGATTTCGGTCCGCGACTTCAGCATGCCGGCCGATTGAGCCTGGAGTACCGCTACCCCGTTGTACCAGTCGATTACCAATCCGGGCAGACTGTCTCCTTCGGAGAAAACCAGGCGGTAGGCATTGGTTAGCGGGTTCTGTACCAGCCCCGCCGATTCTCTGAATCTATATGCCTTCTGAATTGCATCTGAGAAGAAGGTACCGTCTATCGGAACCTGTTCGAACGAAAGGATTTTTACTGCAATGGTACTTTCCTGGTAATGACCGGTAGCAAGGTATTCCCCGCTGGAAGAACACACCTCCACCACATCCCCTTCTCCGGGCATTCCTTCGATTCGCTGGATGGCGCCGGAGAAGACCCAGGGATGATAGCGTATCAGGGAAGCTTCCCGTTTCGTTTTAAGGAGGATCTTCGGATACATATCGGTCTGCAAAGTACGCATTTTCCGGTGCAAAAAACATTTGTTTATGTTGGCTTTTTCTTTCTACCTTTGCAACCGATTTAAAAAAGATCCAGTATGAAAAAGTATTTCCTTCTTCTTCTGATCCCCGCTTTTTTCGCATGCGGGCGTCAGGCCAAAAAAGACGCAGAAGCGTTACAGGCTAAGAGCGACAGCCTGATGACACAATCCCTCCAGAAAGATGAAGCCATCAACGATTTCGTTGCATCCATCAATGACATCCAGAGTACCCTGGACACCATCAAAATGAAAGAAAATATCATTACGCTAAGTACCGACAGGGGCGGTGAATTGCGCGTCTCTACCCGGGAACAGATCAAGAGTGATATTCAAACCATTTATGCGCTGATGCTTAAAAACAAGGGAACCCTTGCATCGCTGCAAAAGAAACTCAAGAATTCCAACATGCAGGTATCCGAACTGCAGAAACTGGTGGATCGCATCAACAAAGAAATCACCCAGAAAAATGGAGAAATCGAAGAGCTCCGCGACAAACTGGCAAAAATGAATATCCAGTTCGAAGAAGCAACCCTGCAGATCGACAGCCTTTCCCAGACGGTCAAATCCCAGTCTGCCAAAATCTCCGATCAAGCCCAGACCATCAACACACAGACTTCCGCCCTCAATACCGCCTATTATATCATTGGCACGGCAAAAGACCTCAAATCAAAAGGCGTGATCAAAGGTGATGTGCTGAAAGGAAAAGTCCTGCTAGAGAATTTCAAAACCGACAATTTCACCCGGATTGATATCCGGAAGACCACTGAGATCCCTATCCTGAGCAAGAAAGCAGAGGTTATCTCCCAGCATCCGACCTCTTCCTACAAGCTGACCGGCGATAAAAAACTGGTCCAGGCCCTTCAGATAACAGATCCCAAGGCGTTCTGGAGTGT
>JAZDGR010000133.1:0-3224 GCA_043806735.1 bacterium
TCCAGAAGATTTGTGAATATACCCACCCATTTGATTTTCCGGTGAAGGCGGGAATTCCTCCTGCAATTGTATCATTCTGAGTGTACATTCCATTAAGGTTCAAACCAAGCTCCGGCTCGACCGTATCGTAAATGATGTTGATGAACTGGCTGGTTGTATCATAGGCTACCTCCAGAAAACCACCTGCCTGCAAAGAATCAAAATCATATTTATGTACGAAAGTAAGTCCCCAATCCCCCAGCACCATTGGTAGGGTTTCATGACGATCAGAAAGGAGGAGAAATTCCCTGAGGGATATAGATTAGTCGTATCAGTAATGATGGCATAAGGTACGCTGTAAGCAGAGTTTAGAAAAAGCTTTTGAGGAATCCCTTTTTGCCAGACATTTCCCGGCAACAGGGTGTCGATGACAGCTGCTTGTCCGTTCTGTTCAAAGGTAATATTCAGGGAAACATGCCAGGGTTGTGCTATAGTGCCGATGTTTAAAACAAGGAACCCAAGAAGACACATATATAGTTTATACATATATAAGTTTTAAGCAAATATAAGAAAAATCAGAGGTCTTTTCTGTTGAAACTCCAGAAAATAATTCCGATCATCACGGCAGAATAGAGAAGAGGAATGCCGCAGGCCGAAAGCGAAATGCTGTCTTGAAGTTGAAAATTCATGAGCTTTTTCAATGCAGGGAAGGCCGGGAATTCAACAACACTGATTACGGCATTGACCGGGAGATAGGTATACACTTTGTTCTCCCACATGAACGGGGCGCGCAGAAAGAAATATACTACAGGTTCGATAATCAGCGAATAAAGGGTGAAAAGGGCAATGGCAAGACCTGTGTTCCGGAATAAGAAACCAAAGAAGAACGCATAAAATAGAAATGAGAGCATTTGAACGAAAAAACCGAAAACAAAACTGAATCTGTCGAATACCATGAAAATGCCCTGGATATCAGTGTGGGTCAATCCCAAGATAAATATCACCAGGGTAATGATTCCGGTGATTATTACAGAGAAAAGGAGTACCAGTTGAAGTTTTGAAAAGAGAAATTCATTTTTCGACATCCCGTTGACGATGTTCTGTCGTACGGTCTTATTTGTAAACTCATTAGTAATCAGGATTATAACTACAATTGCGGGAAAGATCAGAACATACCTGATACTGGCGAAAAAAGTCAGGTTTTGCCAGATGTCAGGGAAATTAAACAGAACGGCATGGGGGAGGGGAATTGGAAGCCGCTTGTTGACATCATCCACCATCGCGTTGACCATATACTCTGCCATGATAATTCCCATGGCAAGGAATACAAAATAGAGTCCGAAAATAATCCAGAAGGTTTTGTAGGTCAGGATTTTCTTAAGTTCGATCTTCAGCAGCTTCATGATAGATGGCCTTGTAAAAGTTCCAGGAAATGTTGCTCCAGCGTCCGTTTTCGTTCGCAAAGATGTGTCAGGATAACCCCTTTTTGATACAGAAATTGGTTAATCTCAGAAGGTTTTAAACTGTCAGAGAACACGGCAAGCACAAGGCCGTTGGTTTCAGAAAGAGACTTGTAACTTGGATGCTGGACCAGGACTGACTTCAGGACTTCATTGTCCTGCGAGGCAACTTCTATGGAGTCGGAAACCGAAAGAACCTTATGGACTTCACCTAAAAAAAGGACATTTCCTTTGTTCAGGACCGCCACGTGGCTGCATATCTTCTGAACTTCGTCCAGTAAATGGCTGGCAAGAATGATGGTAATTCCTTCACTTGCAACCTGCTGGATCAGCTTGCGGATCTGGGCAATTCCTTGCGGATCAAGACCATTGGTGGGTTCGTCAAGAATTAAGACTTCGGGCTGGTTGAGCAGGGATGAAGCAACAGCCAGCCGTTGCTTCATCCCGAATGAAAAGGTCTTGAACTTATCCCTCCTGCGTTCAAAAAGACCGGTCGTCTTTAAAACCAGGTCGATATCAGTGTACGTATAATCTTTGACCAGCGCGACGATCTCCAGGTTCTGCGAAGCGCTCAGGTATGGAAAAAAGTTGGGTGTTTCGATCACCGCACCAATTCGCTTCCGGCTTGCTTTTGTTGGCTTTTCGTTAAACCATTGATAGGAACCACTGTCGGATCGGATCAGGTCAAGGACCATTCCCAAAGTCGTGGTTTTCCCGCTGCCGTTTGGTCCCAGGATCCCGAAAACCTGTCCCTTCTTTACCTCGAGGGAAAGTTGGTTCACCGCCTGGATTCTCCCGTAACGCTTGGAAAGCTGGTTAATTGAAAGAATTGTTTCCAAATTGTGTTCTTGAAAAGTGAATAGTGAGGTTATGTTACAAAAGTACCAGTTTATCGGTAAATCAGAAAAGTTGCTGGTTCCTTGGGAAGAGAGAAAGGTTTTTTTCTCCATTCCGCAACAGAGTTAACGAGAACCTGTTCGTTGTCAGAAGTAAGATTGATGGCAATGCAAATCCGGGTTGCCGGATGGCATAGTTGAATCAATGCTTCAAACAGTGCCTGATTCCTGTATGGAGTTTCAATGAATAGCTGGGTTTGACCCTTTCCCAGAGCAGATTTTTCCATCTCTGCGATTTTCTGTTTTCGCTGCTGCTTATCAACAGGGAGGTAGCCGTGGAAAGCAAAGTTTTGTCCGTTGAATCCGGAAGCCATCAGGGCTAGCAGTAAGGATGAAGGGCCCGTTAGAGGAATAACCCGGATCCCGGATCCGTGTGCCAATTCGACTATCTCTGAACCGGGATCTGCGATGCATGGAGTTCCCGCTTCTGAAAGAAGTCCGCAATCTATACCTTCGATCATGGGCTGGAGAAAGCAAGAGAGATCAGACCTGCGCGTATGTTCGTTAAATATCAGAAATTGGGTCTTGTCATATTCAAACGGGTAATCTGCCCTCTTCAAAAATCTTCGCGCGGTTCTGATCTCTTCCACAATGAAACAGGTAAGTTTCCGGATCACTGATAGCGTGTATTCCGGGAGGACCTTCTCCGGTCCTGTTTCTCCCAGGGTGGTCGGGATCAGGTACAATATTCCTTTTCTCATATTATCTCCAGGGCAGTGCGTCAAGATCTACATTCCCACCAGACAGAATGATCCCAATCCGTTTGTTTTTCAGTTCCTGATGACCTTCCATCAAAACGGCAAGGGGCACCGAAGCGGAGGGTTCAACCAGGATTTTCAACCGTTCCCAGATCAGCCTCATGGCGCTGATGATCGTCGCTTCCTTAACT
>JAZDGR010000134.1:0-3186 GCA_043806735.1 bacterium
CCTCCGAATGTAACGGCAATATTTTTAACCGTTTCAATGAATTTTTCGACGTCATGGGTCTCAATTTCGATATCGAACACATCCACATCAGCGAAAATCTTAAACAGCAAACCCTTCCCTTCCATCACAGGTTTCCCCGCATCGGCACCGATATCGCCCAGGCCGAGGACGGCAGTGCCATTGGATATGACTGCAACCAGATTCCCCTTGGATGTATATTTGTAAATGTCATCCTTATTTTTTTCAATCTCAAGACAGGGGAAAGCCACTCCAGGAGAATAAGCAAGTGATAAATCCCGTTGGGTTCTGTGAGGCTTGGTCGGGATTACTTCGACCTTCCCGGGACGACCTTCTGCATGATATCTCAATGCATCTTCTTTCGTAATTTTTGCCATGGCTATAAGTGTTTTAAGTTTTTAGGTAACGATAACTGGACTAAGCCTGACCAGCATGCTGCGTGGTCTACTGTTAAATTTTGTACAAATCTAATAATTTAACCAGATGTGCCATGTCTCCTCCCTAAAAATATTTTATAATCAGGTATATGTGAGGTTGTTCTGCCTGATTAAATAAATTTCAGAAAATAATAGAATAACGGCTGACTCAGGTCTAATCCCGGCTTCGGAGATTGATCAAACTGGCTCCGTGCGGCTCGACGCGCATCTCAAAGAGTCTTTCCACCTCCCCCAGATCCTTTTGTCGCCACAGATCCCGCAGCCCGTATCGCCCATCGAATCCCATTCCCACGAGGTCAACAGGTATATATAGCGGTTTTTCTGTGAGGTTGAATAAGCCGATGACCTTGCTGCTGTCTTCCATAGCTTTCATCCAGAGCTGGTATTCAGGTGTTTTTTTCATTTGAATGGCTTGTTTCCCGAGTGGGTCCTGGTTCACCGCCAGCACTTGATCATTCGTCAGCAATCCCAGTGTAAAGGGATCCAGCTGGCTTAAATCATTCCCCAGCAAGAGCGGAGAAGCCAGCATGCACCAAAGGGTAATGTGCGTATATTGTTCGTTCGGGGTGAGCCGTGTATAATGAAGGTTTGGGCCCCAGCCAACCCAGCCGACGACCAGCATATCAGGGTCATTCCAATAACCCGGAGAAGCATAAGGCGAACACTCGTTCTGCCGGAAGCCAATCCCCGACATGCTTTCCCAAGTGTCTTCAATGTCACCGGTTGTCCTCCACGAATTTCCCCCTACACTTGCTCCCCATTCCCATACATTGCCCATCCCGTACTGGCACAGACTGTAATGGATGTCGCGACCGGTTGTTCGGAGGGCTTTCTCCATGACATGATAGGGCTGTTCCAGCTCTTTCCGGTTAGGATTCGGAGCAATCTGGAAATAGGAGCACCAGTCGTATTTCAGGTAATCGAACCCCCATTCGGCATAGGATTTGGCATCCGCCTTTTCAAACCCATAGCTCCCTTCATACCCGCCACAGGTTTTAGGTCCCGGCGAGGAATAAATGCCGATCTTTAGTCCGAGCGAATGCACATACCAGCATAACGCTTTCATGTCGGGGAATTTCTCGTTGGGGACAATTTTCCCGTCCATATGAGTATCCTCCCACCCGTCGTCGATGTTGATGTAAGTCCACCCGTGATCAATCAGCCCACTCTCTTTCATCGCCAGGGCAGAGGACCTGACCTTCCGGTCACTGACGCTCAATCCCCAGCAGTTCCAACTGTTCCATCCCAGAGGAGGGGTCAAGGCGATCAGATTGCCTACTTCGAGACGCAAGGTACGTTCGTCTTTTCCAAACTCGTTTTCAACACAAAGTGAAACAAGATAACTTCCCTTTTTTGCAATATACCCCCGGATGATCCCCGTATTTTCATCAATTCTCAGCTCCTCCGGAAGGTTTTCCGCAAAATACCGGAGAGGAGCTGCCCCGGTGGCGGGTATTTTAAAAAAGAACGGGGCATAGGGCCTTACGCCAAATACACGGGCACCGTTGATGAGTGGTTCTTGAGGTGGTGGAGGTGTCAGGATGTATGGGAGTTCCAGGATACCGGATACCCTGCTGCTGGATGCTCCTTCGGTGAAACTGATTTCAGCTACTGAAGACATGGAAAGATCCAGAACCACTGAAAAGGAGAAATCACTCTTACTCTTTTTTTCAAGCAAAATCAGAGTGTCTTTCCTGAAAACCGTGTTCCCATTGGAAGCCAGTTTCACCCGAATGGATAAAAGGCCCTGGAATGTTTCTGTCGAAGAGCTGTTTGCCAGGGAGAATTTTTTCGTGACCGTGTCACGGATACCAAACTCGAAACCGGTAGAATCAAAATGAAAATGCAGGTAATCCTTCAGGTCAGCCATTGAGATCTCAAAGGGTTTTTCGAACAGGCCTCCGGCGCCACCTGAGTCATAGACCCGGATCGCGACGATATTTTCCTGATCCCATTTGATCCGGGGATCATTTGCCGCAAGTACGTACCGACGAGGGATGTACCAAGCGCTGACTTCCCCGGTGAATGCGTTCCCCGGCTGCTTCCCGGCTGTGACATGCCGGTTGTTCTCCCCGATCAGTTCCCCGTTCAGAAAGACCTGATCGTAATCGTCAATCTTCCCGAGATAGAATTGCAGGCTGTCTTTGAAATAGCTTTTGTCTTTCAGGCTGGAGGGAATCACCACGGTAATGCGGTACCAGGCAAATCCGTCGTGCCGTTTAAACCCCTGCCGTTCCCAGGGTTCGTTTGGCATGATGGTGCTCCATACCGAGTCGGAATAGGAGGACTGAGCCCATTCGATGGAATCACCCATCTTGAATTTCCAGGGCATGTCCAGCGAAACGATGGACGGTTCTTTTTTGGAAGTGCAGGATACTGCCAGGAATAGGATGGCAGAAAGCACATACAGGAAGCTTTTATTCATATGTTGAATTATTTCTGGATGATAACCTTCGTATAGAGCGTCCCGGTTTCATTCGCAACCTCCAGCAGGTAACTCGCCTGCGGCAAATGCCCTGCCTGCACTGACAAGTTCAATTCCCCCTGTACTTCGATCTCCCGCCTTTCATAGACCGTTTCACCACCTGTGTCGACCTGGTATCCCGGAGGTAATATAAGATTATCCTGGGCCTTCAGGCTGTTTGCGGAAATCCCCAGGAATACGGCTATCGCCAGAAAAGCGAAAAAATTCTTCATGATTTTTCTGATTAGATGTGGTTTTGTCGAATCC
>JAZDGR010000135.1:0-2288 GCA_043806735.1 bacterium
ACCATCACCGGCATGATACTGGGAACAGTAAGCTGCCTGGGCTTTGCCTTGTTGCTTCCGTTATTGCATCTTGGTGTGTTGTTTGGTTTCATGGTATTCATGGGCATCTCCTATGCCCTGTTCATCACTCCGAACAACAACCTGGTAATGTCGATGGCTCCGGTGGACAAACAAGCAATTTCATCCAGCGTATTTAAGCTGGCCACCAACATGGGACAGATGTTCGGCCTGATCCTGATGGAAATGATCTTTACCCTTTCCCTGCCGCACAGCCCGGGGAGCGCCGGTTTTACTTTAAAGTCACTGGCTCCTCAACTCTTGATGCATGGATTTACCTGGGCATACATAGGGGGAGCGGTTATGTGTGGTACGGCAATCCTCTTTTCAGTTTTCATCAAAGAGGAGGAATCGAAAGTCACAGTGGTGGAAGAAACTGCATTTCTGGGCTGAACAGATCCGTGATATCTTCCCCTTTCTTCAGATGGTAAGCCTGAAGGCCGGCCTTACGTGCTCCCTCAATATGCTTGATGGAGTCATCGATGAACAGGGTTTCCCCGGCTGATAATCCCGTATCCTTCAATACAAAATCAAACACTTCCCGGAATGGTTTTTTTAACCCGATCTGGTGAGAGAAGTACGCTTTTTCAAACAAATCGGTAAAATCCATGCATCCATGCACAGCTTGTAAATCCTTGAGATAATGCTCATAATGGATCTGGTTGGTATTGCTCAGCAGGAATAACCGGTATTTCGTACGCAATTTTTTCAATAAAGCGATACGCGGTTCCGGCATGTCCAGCAGAAGGGCATTCCAGGCACTATCGATTTCAGCATCTGTGACTCTCCGGCCAACGTATTTTTTTAACGTTTCCCGGAACTGGTCAGGCGTGATCAGGCCATTTTCAAAACGCCCGAAAAAGGTATCTCGTTCCGTGACGGAATAAGCGTTGTCAAATTTCCGGAGCCCCAGGGCAGAAAAGGCTTTTTCAGTAATTGAGATATCGATGTTGCAGATGACTCCGCCAAAGTCAAAAATGATACTTTTAACAGACATAAATGTTTTAGTGGGGAATCCTGGTGCAAAGGTGTGAATTTTTCAGGGAACCTGATGAAAGAATCGCTAAGTTGTTGTATTTTGCGGGTTCGATCACAATCCGAAAACCAGTTAAAAATTTCCTGGTATGAAAGCAGTATTTTTTTACAGAATTTCCTTGTTTTCCCTGATGATCTCCCTGATGATCTCATGTAAAAAAGGGGAGGAAGAAACCTCCTTACCCGGCGACTGGATCTCTCAATATACTCTTGACCGGTCCATCGTGGAAGTTAACACCACAAATACGGCTACCGGGCTGGAAACCGTATTTCGTACGATGGTCCCCGACAGTGCCGGAAGAGCTCATCTCTGCCAGGCGTTTGTCAACCCGGTCAGATTCTTCAATGACAGTTCGGGTTATTTCTTCGTGGAATCTTACCGCGCATGGATGGTTGCACATGCAACAAAACCAGAGTTGATCGGCACCTACCGGATGGACGTCCAGGATGCCAGGGGAAAATACTATGTGAGGGATATGGTGAATACTGTGATCTATATTGGTTACGGTTTTGTGGAGTATTATTTTGACAATCCGGCTTCCGGATTGACAGAGCGGAAATTGGGCTTTGTAAAGAATATCCCTTCAGCCGAATTCTTCATCGGTTCGGGTTTTTACGGCGATCCCCCTGATGTGTATTACACATCTTTGAAAGCGAAAATAGCTGTCGCAAAAGAGGCAACCATTGTCATGGCAGAGGGTATCGGAGGGAGCTTTTCCGGTTTCTATACCGACACGAGCGACCGGGTCGAGTTCTGCCGGAAGATGATCGATTACGTCCGGTTTTTTGATGACCAGTCGGGATATTTCTTCATCTATGATTTCAACTGTGTGAATGTAGCGCATGGAACCCAGAAAAACTTACAAGGTCAGAACCTCTTTAATTACCAGGATTCACGGGGGAATTATGTAATTCGTGAATTGGTTGCGCTGGCAAAAAGTCCGGCAGGGGAAGGATATTACGAATACTGGTGGAACAATCCGGTCAGCGGGCAGGAGGAACCGAAACTTGCCTTTGTAAAGAAGATTCCCGGTATCGATTATTTCATCGGATCAGGGATTTACCTGAAGTAAAAAAAACCGTAATTTTGCAAAACTTATCAGTTGGCAACTGTGAACTGCAAATTGCCAACTGATTGGGCCCATAGCTCAGTTGGTCAGAGCAGTAGACTCATAATCTATTGGTCCCAGGTTCAA
>JAZDGR010000136.1:0-3014 GCA_043806735.1 bacterium
CCATTCCCGCATAGTCTGATCGTGCGGGGATCCACCGAAGAGGGATTAATATCGGCCTGTAGAAGGTCCTGATAGGTAATTCGATAAATCCCGTTTGAAGAGACGGCAAATTTATACCACAAACCGGTTGCAAGTACTGAATGCTCAGCATAGGAAAACGGCGAATTACGGAAAGGAGAAGCATTGGAACCCGAAACGGATCCGGAAAGTTCAAATGAGAGCACCTTCTCAATCAGACCGTTTTGCGAATTCCGCCGGAAAGGGAGAAACGAAATTTCAAAAAACGGTTGCTTACGTTGTATAGTCCTGGTAGCTTTTGGCTCAATGACTTCCGGGATACGTTCCGGATCGTCAATAGCCAGCAACTCTTCCGGCGTGACGGGCTGGCAGATCAGTGAGGAGAACCTGAGTTCTTCAATGGTGGAGTTTTCATCCGGTAAGGGTTGTCTGTAAAAGAAACAGGGAAGCTGTCCAAAACCATCCGCCAGGGAAGAACCTGAAAATGTGAGTATCTTAACCCACCTGCCCGGCGCTGCCTCGATGGTTTCCACTGGTTTCCACTGAAGGGTTCCGGTCACCGTGAGCGGAGGATGGGATTGGCCGGTAGTCAGATCCGGATAGCAGGTCAACAGCGTGCAAAAGAAAATGAGGATCGGGAGAAAAGTGTGGGTTCTATGCATATGTTGAAGCTTCAAAAACAGGTTTTATTTTTAACGGTTTTTGTCATGTCATATTGTTGGTACACTCTATTTATTCTTTACCCTTAGTTGTATACGCAACAATATGTATCATTTTTTCGTAATATTGTGACCCGAAAAACGCAATTCGCGACGTGACAGCAATCCGGATGGCAAAAAAATCACTACTTGTACTGGCGGTTCTGGCAACGATTCCGGTGACAAAACTTTCTGCCCAGGATCCCCAGTTTTCCCAGTTCTATGCCAATCCTCTCTACCTGAATCCCGCCCTTGCGGGAGCACCGATTTGTCCGCGCCTCATCGGGAATTACCGTAACCAGTGGCCCTCGGTCGAGAACGCCTTCATCACCTACAATGCTTCCTATGACCAGTATGTGGATTTCCTTCATGGAGGTGTCGGACTGTTGTTTACAGCAGACCGGGCCGGCGGAGGAAACCTCAACACCACGATGATCAGCCTGATGTATGCATACAAATTCAACATTACCAGCCGGATCTATGCAAGCGCTGCCCTGGAGGCTACCTATTACCAGCGCCGGCTGGTTTGGGAGAACCTCTTGTTTGAGGACATGATCGATCCGCAGAGCGGGTTTGTATTGCCCACATCCGAGAAACAACCCGACCAGAGCCGCATCGGGGTCCCCGATTTCTCGGCCGGGATTTTCATCGGGTATGAAGACCTGATCTACGGAGGAGTCGCCGTAGCACATCTTACGCAGCCCGATATCAGTTTTTATGCAGATAACACTTCCCATCTGTACATGAAGATCACGATCAACGCCGGATCGGTGATCAACCTGAGAAAAGGGGGAGGTTACGACGAAGAGAAGGAGTTTTCCATCTCCCCCAACATCCTCTACCAGCAACAGTTCAAATACCACCAGCTGAATATCGGGCTCTATCTGACCGTGGATCCGTTTATTGGCGGACTCTGGTTCCGGCATAATTTTGAGAACCCCGATGCCATCATACCGCTGTTGGGAATTCACTATAAAAACCTGCGTGTCGGGTATAGTTACGACTTCACAATAAGTAATCTGAAAGGCGCATCAGGAGGCGCGCATGAAGTGTCGGCTTCCTGGCAATTCCCGTGCATTGAAAAAAGAAGGCATATCCGTGCAATAAAATGTCCCAGATTTTAGTTATATAGAATAATTTTTAGGAGAATTTACTATTTTTGCCAGGCAATTTCATCATCCACCAATAAAACCGAACCAGATGAAACTTCAACAAATTCTTCAAATTCTTCAAATCTGCACCCTGATCGCCGCTGTGGTGGTTGTCTCTTCGTGTAAAAAGGAGACTTCCAGCACAACCGGTTGGAACTACAACGACCCCAAGAACGGGGGATTTGAGGTTAGACCTTTCGAAGGGCAACAAACCGGTCCCGGACTGGTTTTCATTGAAGGAGGGACGTACACCATGGGGCAAACCCAGGATGATGTGATGTATGAATGGAACAACCAGGCTCGCCGGGTCACTGTCGCCAGTTTCTACATGGATGAAACCGAGGTCCGTAACCTTGACTACCTCGAATATCTGTACTGGCTGAACCGGGTATATGCCACCGATTACCCGGGAGTTTACCGGAAAGCCCTGCCCGATACCTTGGTTTGGCGTGCAAAACTGGCTTACAACGAACCCCTCGTAGAATATTATTTTCGTCATCCGGCTTACCGAAATTATCCTGTGGTAGGCATTACCTGGATCCAGGCCAGCGATTACTGTGCCTGGCGGACCAACCGCGTCAACGAAATGCTGCTGATCCGGAAAGGGATCCTGGCGATGGACCCCGCTCAAAAGAATGATAATAATTTTAATACCGAAGCTTACCTTGCCGGCCAGTACGAAGGATTGGTCGACAAACCGATGCCCGACCTTAATCCAAACGGCACAGGTTCACGTAAAGTAAAAATGGAAGACGGCATCATGTTGCCGAAATACCGGCTGCCGACTGAAGCCGAATGGGAATATGCAGCTCTCGGCCTGATCGGGAACACCCTCTATGAACGGGTGGTGGAGAAAAAGAATTACCCCTGGAACGGCAATTATGTACGTACGGATGAATCGAGGTATTACGGCAGCTTTATGGATAACTTCCAAAGAGGCCCCGGCGACTACATGGGTGTGGCCGGTAACCTGAATGACGGCGCTGATATCCCGGCTCCTTGCGGTTCCTATTTCCCGAACGATTACGGCCTCTTCAACATGGGGGGAAATGTGAGTGAATGGGTCCTGGATGTGTATCGTCCCCTGAATTCGTATTATGTTTCCGGACTTCGTCCGTTCCGTGGCAACGTCTTCACGACCCCGGTT
>JAZDGR010000137.1:0-28310 GCA_043806735.1 bacterium
ACATGGTCGGCGAGGCGGACGGCCTGTCTTAACACGTGGGTTACCAGGATGATGGTGTAGTTCTTTTTCAGTGTACGGAAAAGGTTCTCGATGATTTTGCTGGAGATCGGATCCAGGGCTGAGGTGGGTTCGTCGGCCAGGATGATCCTGGGCTTCACGGCGAGCCCGCGGGCGAGACACAGACGCTGTTGCTGGCCGATGGAAAGGGAGTGAGCGGGGGCATGCAAACGGCTTTTCACCTCTTCCCACAGACCCACTTCATGCAGGTTCTTTTCCACTGCATAGCGGATCAGTTTTTTATCCCGTATCCCTTTGAGTTTGATCCCATACGCCACATTTTTGTAAATCGACATGGGAAGGGTGTAGGGGCGTTGCGAAAGGAGGCCCATTTTCTGACGAACGTCGGAAATAGGCCGGGATGTGTGAAGGATGTCTTCTTCTTCTATGTAGATGTTCCCCGAGACTTTCAGCTCTTTGTAGAGGTCGGTCAACCGGTTCATGCATTTCAGCAGGGTGGTCTTGCCGCATCCCGAGGCTCCCAGTAAAACCGTGATCCGGTTTCCCGGGATATCCACATCAATATCCCGCAGGATCTGAACTTTTCCGGCAAAGACATCCAGGTGACGAATACGAACGATCGGTGTTTCAGGCGCGTTCATGGGGTCATTTTAATACATTGATGGAATATCTTTTTGAAAGATACCGGGCAATCAGGCTCGTCAACAGGATGATCAGGGTAAGCACCGCGGCGGAAGCAAACGCCCGCTCCCGCACTTCGGGGATCGGGGAGCCGAGTTGGAAAAAAATGGCAAGCGGGAGCGTTGCAGCCGGTTCATCCAGGTGTTCGGGAATCAGATCGGTGTAGCCGGCGGTAAATAAAACGGAAGCTGCGTCGCCGATGCCCCTGCCAAACGCAAGCAATAACGCCGTGATAAAACCGGAGAAACCCTGGCGGAAGATCACGTTGAAAGCGGTCTCACTTTTTCCCGAGCCCAGCGCAAAAGAGGCTTCGTACAACCCTCGGGGTATCGTGCACAGGACATCGTCGAAAGTGCGCACCAGAATGGGGGTGATCAACAAAGCTACCGTAACAATTCCGGCCAGCAACGAGGAACTCATCCCGATATAGAGCATAACGGTAAACCCAAATGCACCGTATACGATGGAAGGGATTCCCCATAACGTATCGAGAAAATAACGGATCGCCGATTGTGTGCGCTTATATTTGATCAGGTATACGTTGATAAAGAGGGCTACCGGCATTCCGATGATGACTGCCAGGAGGGTCGCTCCGATGGCGATGTAGAGAGAACCCACGATCGCGTTCGCAATTCCTCCTTCGCCACCGTAATAAAAACCCCCTTTGGGCAACTCGAACAGCATGGTGAATGAAAGTGCTTTTGCTCCTTTAACCAGAATGACCCCAATGATAAACAATAACAGGGCAATGACCGAAAAAGTGGCGCCGGCGGCGAGTTTTTTCATCAGTTTCTCTTCCCGGAGTTTGCGACGGTTCGTCATTTTTCAACCAGTTGGATCAGGTATCTGAAAATCAGGTTTATCAACAGAATTACGACGAGCAAAACCAAAGCTGCAAACATTAGTGCAGAGTCGTACATCGGAATGGAAAGCATCTCCCCGTAATTGTTTGCAATGAGCGCCGGTAACGGGTATCCTGCATCAAACGGATTCCAGGTGAGCCGTACCTGGTTTCCCACCACCATCATGACGGCAATCGTCTCTCCAAACGCTTTTGCTACGCTGAGCCCGAAGGCAGATATAATACCGGGAAAGCTCTTGCGGAGAACCACGTGTTTGACCGACTGCCACTCAGTTGCCCCCAGCGAAAGAGAGGCTTCTTTCATCCCGATGGGAACGGTCGAAAAAACTTCGATCAGCATGTTCAGCATGTAAGGGATGCACATGATCGCCAGTACCACACCTCCGGCAAGGAGGGTATACCCCGAAGAAGACATCCTGAATAAGGGGGCAAAAAGGTAGGAGATCAGCGGGACCACGATCAGAATTCCCCATACACCATAGATAACGGAAGGCAGCCCGGCAAGGATATCAAGGACAGGTTGCATAAACCTGACCAGTTTTTTCGAGGCGAACTGGGTCAGGTGAATGGCAGAGAAAAGGCATACCGGAGCAGCGAAAAGGAAAGATAGAAAGGTTACATAGATGGAGGAAGCAATGAACGGCCAGAAACCGAATTTTCCGCGGGTAGGAAACCAGTCGGACGAGAAGAGGAGGCTGAATGGAGATTGCTGCTCCATTAACGGAGTGGATTTGATGTAGAGTGCAATCCCGATAATGACCGGCATCATCAACAGGAGTGACAGGCCGGAAATCATCCAGACAGAAGCAGATTTTTCGAACAGATTTCTTCTGAATAACATTCGGTTAGTTTACTTTTTGCAATTCTTCCATCAGTCTTTCCTTTGGTAAAGGAACATAGCCGGCCTCGGTTACAAATTTTTGTCCGTCAGTCAGGGTCCATCTGATAAATTCAAGAGCCACTTTCTTGACAGGTTTTCCTTTGGAAACAAAGTAAAGCTCCCTGGCCGGAGGGGAAGGATATTTTCCGGTTGCGATGGCTTCCAGGACGGATTTGTGATTGTCGTAAAACTGTTCGTCGGGATCGATCTTTCCGTTGGCATTCAGGTCAATCGGTACGACTTCCAGTCCGGGCCGCAACGCGCCCGTTTTGATGTCAAAAATGTAGATGGCGTTATTGTAACCTAATCCCAGGGGATCATTGGCGATGGCATCGGCCAATCCCGGATCTCCGTATATTCCGATCCCATGCAAATCCTCCTGGGAGCCTCCGAGGTATCTGGCCCAGGTTTCGGCAGCCCCGCAAGCGTCGGCACGAGTGTATACCGCCATGGCATCTTCGTCGGGAACTCCGGAAATAGCGCTCCAGGTTTCGATCTTTCCGTGGATAAAGATATCCGCAAATTCCTCGCGGGTAACGCCCCGTGCCTGCACTTGATGAAGGTATGGATTCTCCGCATTGATGGTCGGGAGTACTGCATCTATGGTAAGGCTTACCCACCATACTCCGTTGGCCTTTTCAGCGGCAGATATGCCACGAGAAAACATACCCAGGTCAATTGTCCCGGCCAGGGCATCGGCCATTCCTTTCCCAGCGCCCCCCCCGGTGATGTTGAATCGCACTTCCGGATGGAGTTTCCGGTATTCTTCCGACCATTTCACTGTTAAGGGGTAAAGGGCGAAAGCGCCTGAGATGTTGATGGTTTGTTGATTTTTTTTGCCGGAGAAACATCCGGTAAAAATGAATAGGACCAGCAATAAATTAAGTAAAGCAGAGGGTTTCATAGCGTTTTTTCTTTACCACAATAGGCACATTAGGGCACAATAGAAGATTTTATTTAGGATCAGAAGGATTAAAATTAAAGGTGAAGAGGGTGGGAGAAATGGTGAGTTGCAGGTAGAAAAACTGCGGGAACCGGGGATAAGGAACATCCTGCATGGATTTCAGGCTTGTGGTCGGCAACAAAAAACAGTACCCGCTTTCCAGCGCTCCCCAGGATAAAAAAGAATATTTCAGAATCAGGTCGTTTTCAAAACCCAGATCCCGGGTCGATGGCGTCAGGGAATTGGTTTGAGCCAGTTCGAAATAGTGGGAGGTGTTTGACAGGGTAAGTCCTTTGCAGATATCGAATTTCAGAAATATGAAATAGTCAATTAATCCCCCTTGTTTTGTGTCCACGGCAAAGTTCCGGAAGTAGTCCATGTTGCCGAAAAAACCATGCCGGTTGCCATACAGCACATTGAACAGGTGATCGCGGGTCATGGCCGATCCGGTTTGCTTGTTGCCCGACAGGTAGCTTACGCCCAACCCGGGAGTGACCCCCCCGATGGTGTAACCAGCATTGACATCGAAGAGGAATGCACTTACTTTGATCCCCTGGGGATTTCGGCCATACTGGTAAAAGCAATCAAACCAGGCTTTCAGTCCGCGCCACCTGAAATCGCCCCACAATCCTGTCGACTGTCGCCAGTAAAGCAGGTTCGTTGTATCGGAGTGGGTCACAGCCGAAGCAACGTGGAGTAGCGAACCTTTTATATTCGGGGTGAATTCCCTGTTTAACCAGAGGAAATCGAGTGATTTGAACCGGTTGGAAGGATAATAATTATTGAAATAACTTTCGCACAGCGTATTCCACGATCCCCCCACGTGGAGGTTCCAGCCACCCAGGGTCATTTTTGCGACGACCGCATCATAGGAGATCCCTGTCTGGTTCCAGTTCCTGGCCGACAACAGCCGTTCACTGTCGTAGAATAATTGTTGACGGCCGGCCGACAGCCAGCCCCAGCGGCCGAGCCGGAGTTGCAGGTATCCTTCAAACAGGTCGAGGGAAGCGGCATCTCCGAACACACCCGTGGAGGAAACGAGTTGTTCATCGCCCCACACCCGGACGTCCTGTGGAGTAATCCTGACTTTGAGAAATTTATTCTCGTAGGCGAAGGAGAGCCTAGTTCGCTGGGATATCACAAAGGCAGGGCTTACGCTATCGGGGATCATATGCTGGTATCCATCGCGGATCTCAAACCTGGGGCGAAGCTGCGCGTCGATGGAAAATTGTCCATAGGAGAGGAGTGAGACAGTCAGTTGAATGACACTGACGAGAAAAACGGTTTTACATAAAAACGATTTCATATTCCTCATATTAGGCACAATAGGACACACTAGAACACACTAGAACACAAAAGTATCGGAATTATCTTTCGATTTCTTATATATTTGCATGAATAATTTTAGTGGAAAACATGAAATATTTCATATTCCATTCAAACATATTTCATTTCTTTGAAACATGGCGGCAATTTCAGATCCAAAACGGGCATTCTCCCATCTGAAGAGAATGTCGCTGCAATTCATCTCGGAAAAAGATTTTGAAAAGATCGAGAAAGCTTCCGTGATCCTTCATTTTAAGAAAGGAGAAACCATTCTGAAGCAAGGAAGCCTGCCCACTCATGTAGTTTATCTCGAGAAAGGGATAGTCAAATTCAGTTACGAGAATGAATGGAAGAAGCACTTGATCCTGACGATCGCCGCCGCTCCTAAGATCCTGGGGGGAGCGAACCTTTTTTACAAGGACAACAACCTGTTTTCCATCGTGGCCATCGACGAATGCGACGTGATCTTGATTGATGCAAACAGGCTGTTGGCCGTGTTGATGGAGAATTCCCGGTTTGCCATGATGCTGTTTCAATATGCCTCCGAGATGTTCAAGAAAGCCATTTTAAACTTCATCAGTCTGGCTTACAAGAAGAAAGAGAGCCGGATCGCAGACATCATCTTGTATCTTGCCGAAAGTGTGTATTATTCTTATTCTTTCCGGTTGTCTCTGACTCGCAGGGAACTGGCTGAGTTTGCCGGATGCTCTCCGGAAAATGTAATCATGACCTTATCGCGCTGGCAAAGAGAGAAGATCATTCAGATCGACGGAAAGAACCTGAAGATCAACGACATTGAAAAGCTGAAGTACATCAGTAAAATCGGTTGATAGCTGGCCCATTGGACCGTTGAGCAGGCAGTTGACAGTTGGTTGTTGCCGGAAATTGATTATATTTGCAAAAATGGATTTATGATGACTGGAAATATTCAACGAATTACAATTGATCCGCAGATTTGCCATGGCAAGCCCGTTATCAGGGGGTTGAGATATCCGGTTGAGACTTTTCTTGAATTAATGTCCTCGGGCATGACACAAGAAGATATTCTTGCAGATTACCCGGATCTCGAAAAAGAAGATTTGCTGGCTTGCCTTGAATATGCAACCAAACTGGTCAAAGTAAAAAGCATCTATAAGGTTGCCTCATGAGATTCCTCATTGATGCTCAATTTCCTTATTCTTTATCTAGCCTACTTAGTGAACAAGGTCATGATTGCCTGCACACGTTAGATCTTAAGGGAAAAAATAAAACCTCAGATTCTGAAATTTGCACACTTGCTCAAAATGAAGGGCGGATTGTAATAACAAAGGATCAGGATTTTTTCGATTCAAACCTTTTGACAGGCATACCTGAAAAACTTCTTCTGGTCAGAACAGGAAATACAAGCAATAAAGCACTTTTCAATATTATTCATGCGAACCTAAATCGGATTACAGAATCATTCATTAAATATTCTGTTGTTGTTTTGACTAGGGAAGAAGTAATAATTTATCACTAAGGTAACTTTACATCCCCATTTCTCACCTCACGCTCTACCTTCATTTTCCGCGTATCTTGTCAGTGTTACCCTTCGAACCTCCTGAACCAGAATTTCCCGGAACGAATCGATGTGGGATTTTTCCGTAGCTGAAATAAATACAGAGGGGACATTCTCCCGCGCAATCCAGATATTTTCCGGCAGAGGAACCACATCGATTTTATTAAACACCATGATGGTCGGTTTGTCTGATGCCCCGATCTCCACCAGGGTTTGTTTCACCACATCGATCTGTTCTTCATAATCGGGATGGGAACTGTCCACTACATGGATCAGGATATCCGATTCGCGGACCTCATCGAGGGTCGATTTGAAAGACTCTATCAGCGTATGGGGCAGTTTCCGGATGAAACCCACGGTATCGGAGAGTAAAAAAGAGGTTTGTTCAATCACGACCTTCCGTATAGTGGTGTCGAGGGTGGCAAAGAGTTTATCCTCCACAAACACGTGGGATTTGCTCAGCAGATTCATGATCGTGGATTTCCCCACATTGGTATAACCGACTAATGCAACCCGTACCATACTGCTTCTGTGTTTTCGCTGGGTAGATTTTTGCCTGTCAATCTCCACCAGCTTTTGTTTCAGCAGTTTTATCCTCCAGCGAAGGTACCGGCGATCGGTTTCGATTTCCTGTTCGCCCGGACCTCTGAGGCCGATACCTCCCCGTTGTTTTTCCAGGTGGGTCCACCGGCGGGTAAGGCGTGGAAGCAGATACTCGCACTGAGCCAGTTCGACCTGGGTTTTGGCGTAGGAAGTCCGGGCACGACGGGCGAAAATGTCGAGGATGAGATTATTCCGGTCGATGATCCGGCAGTTCAGCACCCGCTCTATGTTACGAATCTGGCTGGGAGAAAGTTCGTCGTCGAACACGACCAGGTCAGTGTCATTGTGAACAATATATTCCCTGATTTCCATCAGTTTCCCCGAGCCCACATAGGTCCTGGGATCAGGATACCCCAACTGCTGAATGAACCGTTTCCCGGGGATTCCGCCGGCGGTGTCGATGAGGAGCGCCAGCTCTTCCAGATGTTCCCGTGCCAGGGCAATGTCCTCTCCTGATCTGGACACACCAATCAGCACAGATTGTTCCTGCAATTTCTTTAGTTCTATCATCGTTTTTCAGAAGAAATGGATACCGGCTCAAATTTATAGGAAATTTACATAAGGATATACCGGGGTTGAAATGGATAAAAAAATGCAGGAACACGGAAAATCCAATCTAGGTAATCATAGAAGCAGCAAAGCGCCGGAAACGTTCGGCGTAACAACGCAGACGTTGGTAGATTTATCCCCCGACTTCACGGTGGTGCACACCCTTGACGGCAGGATAGTTCTTGTCAACAGGGCTTTTGAAACGCTGCTGGGGTATACAAAGGAAGAGCTGAAGTCGCCTTTTAATGCCATTAACGGTTTCCTGGAGATCCTCTTCAAGGATTATGATCAATATGCTGAAGAGGATCGGAAAGCGATGATCCGGCGGCTTTATTTTGCCTCAAAAAATGTTTCCCAGCTTCTCATGAACCTGCTGGACTGAGCGCAATCCCAATCGGGAAAAATGGATCGTCGTCCCGAAAACATGGATTTAAGCGTCATCGCCACTGAAACTATGAATCTTTTGCGCGCTCAGGCTCATGAAAAAAATATCCGGCTGAGTACCTCCATAGCGATGAACACCTGGGCGTATGCCGATGAAAATATGGCGAGAACCATTTTCCGCAACCTGGTCTCGAATGCGATCAAATTCACCCACACCGGAGGGGAAGTCCGTATTGGATCAGAATGCGTCGCCGAGGAACCCATCCCCGTGGTAGTCGTTAGCGTGAAGGATAACGGCATCGGGATTTCCGGAGAAAACCTGAACAAGCTTTTCCGGATGGATGAACCGGTCACTACGCCGGGCACTGCCAGAGAGAAGGGTACAGGATTGGGATTGCAGCTCTGCAAGGAATTCGTGGAAAAAAACGGAGGCCGGATATGGGCTGAAAGTGAACCCGGGAAAGGGAGTACATTTGTGTTTACCCTGCCCGTCGAACAAAGTAAATTCTGAGCAAAAAATTAATTATTATCGATCATAGTCGAATAATGTTATTTATCTTTGTGTTTTATTGTCCATAATCGAATAAAAATGATAATTAGAAATCGTTACCTTGATCGACTCCAGCCGTTTATAAACAGACCATTGATCAAGGCAATTACGGGAGTGAGAAGATGTGGAAAAAGCACCTTGCTTCAACAAATAGTGCAATCATTCAACGGAAACATTGTTGAAGCGGAAAATATCATTTTAATCAACAAGGAATTGTTGGAGTTTGATGCAATTAAAACCTATGTTGACTTGCATCAATATATACATTTAAAAAGTAAAGGGAGAAAAGGTACTATCTATGTATTTATTGATGAAGTTCAGGAGATTGAACAGTGGGAAAGGGCTATCGCTTCTCTCTTCGCCGAGAAGCGTTTTGATATTTATATAACCGGGTCGAATGCCCGGCTGCTTTCATCCGAATTATCAACCCTGCTCTCGGGAAGGTATATTGAAATTAAAATGTATCCCTTCATTTTCAAGGAATTCTTTGAAATTTCCTCCACGTCGGGGCGAATTTCTAATCCCGCCCTTGCTTTTGAAAAGTTTATTAAATACGGAGGATTTCCAGGTCTGCATAGCCTTGAATGGGATGACATCCCGGTACGACAATTTCTCGAGTCAATTTACAACACTATTTTGTTGAAAGATATTGTCATCCGTTACGGCATCCGGGATGTATACATGCTTGAGAAAATTGTGGAATATCTGATCTCAAACTGCGGGAACATCACTTCTGCAAATAAAATAAGCGCTTTTGTAAAATCACAGCATAAAACCATCTCCGTAGATACTGTACAAAATTATATCAACTATACCCGCAGCGCACTCCTGACACATCAGATAAAGCGATACAATTTAAAAGGGAAACGCATCCTTGAAAGCCTGGAAAAATATTATACTTGCGACACGGGGTTAAATTTTGCCGTGAAAGGTTATTCCCCCGATGCCCTTCCCGGTAATCTGGAAAATATCGTTCTCCTTGAACTGCTTTCAAGGGGCTATATCGTGTATTTAGGAAAATGGAATACACACGAAATCGACTTTATTGCCGAAAAAGGGACTGAAAAAATTTATCTTCAGGTTTGTACAACCTTAAAAGAAGAAAAAACAGTTGATCGTGAGTACCGGGCATTGGAATCAGTCAATGACCATTTTCCAAAACTGGTTCTTTCTCTGGATGAGGGTTTTGACACTTCCCGAAAGGGAATCCGCTGGATGAATATCAAAGATTTTTTATTGCAGGGATGACCATCTCAATAACCCATTGACTCCTCATGAAACAAAAACCGAACAACAAAGAACAACCTATCCGGATCCTTTATCTCGAAAATGATCCGCGGGATTTCGAAATGGTTCAACACCAGTTTGAATCAGAACGGTTTGATGCCATCCTCCGGCGCGTAGAGACGCGGGAGCAATTCCTGGACTTTGTTCATCCTGACGATTTAACTTCTACCCGGGAAGCAGTATCCAGACTGGCCTCGCAAAAAGAGGTGCTTAACTTTGAAAACCGGTATCGTTGCAAGGACGGAACCTACCGGTGGATTGAATGGCGTTCTTATCCGGAAGGGAATGCCATTTTCGCCGTTGCCCGGGATATCACGAAGCGAAAGCAAGCGGAGGAAGAGATCACTATGATAAATCAGGAACTCCAGTCCCTAAACCGGGTAATCCTGAATGCCAACCGGAGCCTCCATCTGCAAGACCAGCGCGAGATCATCATGGATGAGGCTCTCGGGGTTGGAAGCGACCGGACAGGAAAAACCCTATGATCTGGAATTGGAGATGATCACGGCAAAAGGAAACAATAAATGGGTGCGCACTATCGGTCACCCTGTAAAGGATGGAGGGAAAGTGATCAAGTTGCGGGGCTCATTCCAGGATATCACGGACCGGAAGCAGTCTGAAAAAGCGGTCCGTGAAAGCGAGATTCGGTATCGGTCCCTTTTTGAAAATTCGCTGGATGCAGTTTTGTTGACCGCACCGGATGGCTCTATACTCGATGTCAATCCGGCGACGTGTAAAATGTTTGGGTTGACAGCCGAAGAAATCCGGAAACAAGGTCGGGCTGCACGGGTCGATGCCTCCGATCTGCGGCTGACGGCTGCCTTGAATGAACGAAGCCGTACGGGTAAGGTAAGAGCAGAAATTACTATGATCAGGTCTGATGGGACGAAATTTCCGGCGGATATCTCGTCGACGATTTTCACCGATTCGCAGGGAGAGCAACGAACCAGCATGATCATTCGCGACATCACCGAGCGCAGACGGGCGGAGGAGGCGATACGGGAGAGTGAGGAACTTTTCTCGAAAATATTCAGAGCCAGTCCAATTGCTCTATCTATTGCAAGGGTGTCCGACGGAAAACTCACTGAAGTAAATGATGTATGGCTAAAACTAATGGGCTATTCAAGGGAAGAAGCTGTTGGATATAATGCAGAAGAATTAAAAATTGTTGACACCGAACTCAGATCCAAACTTCGCGAAGAATTATTAAGTAAAAGAAACTTAAGGCTTGTTGAGAATGAGATTACAACAAAAAGTGGTGAGAAGAAAAGTATCTTGACCTCGGCTGAGATAATAACAATGAAGGGTCACCAATTTTCAATTAATTTAGTATTAGACGTCACCGAGCGAAAACATGCCGAGGACCTTCTCATCCAGACGATGAACCGTTTGATCGAAACAGAAGAAACATTGAAACGAACGGCCGCCCAACAGCTTCACGACCAGTTAGGACAGAACCTTACTGCGCTCAACCTGAATCTCTCTTTCATCCGTAGTCAGATCCCTCAATACAAGAACGAAAAACTGGAAAAGCGCCTGACCGATTAAATGGTTTTGGTCGAAGATACCGTCGACCAAATCCGGAATATCATGACCGACCTGCGGCCCCCGGTGCTTGACGATTTCGGATTGCATGCGGCGCTTGAGTGGAGCATTGCCCGGTTTACCGAGCGCACTTCAATTGCGGTCGAATATACAGGCCGGGATCTCACCAAACGCCTGCCTCTCAATCTGGAATATGCACTTTTCAGAATGGCGCAGGAGGCGCTTCACAACGTGGTGAAGCATGCCCGGGCCAGCCATATCCGGGTAACCATGAAGGAACACAGGGATTCGGTCAGGTTAACCATTCAGGACGACGGGATTGGGTTTGATCTGAAAAAGCTCGCAGAAAAGAAAGAAGCTCCGGGATTTGGGCTGACGGACATCGCCGAACGGATGAAGGCGTTGGGAGGAACATTTGAGATCACCTC
This sequence comes from bacterium, assembly GCA_043806735.1. GTDB lineage: Bacteria > Bacteroidota > Bacteroidia > Bacteroidales > FEN-979 > QYOJ01. The sequence goes on from JAZDGR010000137.1 coordinate 11,594, forward strand.
TTCCCCGGGTAAGGGGACCCGGATCATTCTTGAAATCAAACGAACAGCAATATGATACGCATTTTGATTGCCGACGATCATGCCATTGTGCGCGACGGCTTGCGGCTGATCCTTGAATCGCACGGAGAGATGAAGATCATTGCGGAGACGGCCAACGGACTGGAGGCTGTCAAACAGGCAAAAGCGTTAAAACCCGACGTGATTGTCATGGATATCTCCATGCCCAACCTGAACGGGATCGAGGCGACGCGAAGAATTGTCGAGAATAACCCTCAGAGCCGGGTGGTCATCCTTTCGATTCACTCCACGGTGGAAGACATCTTCAGAGCACTTCAGGCTGGGGCCTTAGGGTATCTGTTGAAAGAATCGGCCGGGGCCGAAGTGATACAAGCAGTGCTGGCGGCTCATGCAGGGAGGCGGTACCTCTCCCGGAAGGTGGACGACATTGTCATTGACAACTACATCCGGGAGCGTAACCAGGTAAAGGCCAAAAGTCCGTTGGAGCAGCTCAGCAGCCGCGAAAAGGAGGTGTTGCAGATGGTAGCCGAAGGGAAAACCAGCAGCGAGATCGCTGGAATCCTTTTCCTGTCAATCAAAACCATCGAAACCTATCGCAGCCGGTGGCCATTGAGTTCAGGATATTTCATCCCGGGGGAAAGGAACGGTGGATTTTAGGAAGTGGTGAACTGATAAAGGATCTATCCGGCAGACCGGAACGTCTGGTCGGAACAGCGTTGGATATTACCGACCGGAAACTGCCCGAACTGCAAGGAAAACTGATCGCGAATATTCTGACCACCCTGAACCGCCCTAATGACTGGCCTTATCTGATCAGGGATATTTTACAGCAGATAAAGGATTTCACCGGACATACAGCAGTGGGGATCCGTTTACAAAAGGACGGGGACTATCCTTACTATGAAGCGACCGGGTATCCCGTTAAATTTATTGACTCGGAAACCTCCTTGTGCGAAACCGATGCACAGGGGCATAAAGTACGGAATAAGGAAGGGAGACCCCAGCTGGCCTGTCTCTGCGGACAAGTGATTGAAGGCAGGACTGACCCTTCACAGCCATTTTTTACCCCAAACGGGAGCTTTTGGACAAACAGCCTCTCGGCCATGATATCGGAAGATAGCACAAAGAGCCCGGTGTTACTTGTCAGAAACCATTGTCTTCTTGCAGGATTTCAATCGATGGCTTTGGTCCCGGTCAAATCGGGAAAACAGACCGTGGGATTATTGCAGTTCAGGGATACGCGCCCCAACCGGTTCACTCCGGAGACGATCCGGTTTCTGGAAGAACTCGGCGAGACCATCGGCCTGGCGTTTCAGCGGATTACAAACGAAACTGAGATCAGACACTCCGAAGCCAAGTACCGGGATATCTTCACGTTTGCCCCGGTGGGAATCTATCAGTCAACCCGCGACGGAAAAATCCTGAGCGCAAACCCGGAACTTGCCAACCTGCTCGGGTACTCAACCCCGGAAGATATCCTGAAACTCAACATGTCAAAAGACCTGTACTGGGATACATCGGTGCGTGACCAACTTATTTCCCTATACGAGCCGGATAATTCGGTAAGAAGCGTGGATCTCCGGTGGAAACGGAAAGATGGCACACCCGCCTGGGTCGGACTTACTGCCCATGCAGTGAAAGATTCACAAGGGAATACCCTCTATTTTGAAGGCTTTGTCAGTGATGCTACCGAACGGAAAAAAGCAGATGAAATATTTGGTGCGCTGAACGCAGCAGCTATGAATATCCAACGGGCGCTCACACAGGATGAGATTTTTGCTGGAATCTCGGGTGAAATCAGAGCCATGGGAGGGCATTGCGCCATTTTTCAAGTGGATGAAGAACATCATGTTATCCATACAAGATATCACAGTTATGACGCTGTTATAGTCAGCGCCGTGGAAAAAATTCTCGGAAAAAAATCAGAGGAATTTCCAATTCCAATCCATGCCGTAGCAGAGTACAGGCAGGTGATTGAGCATCGACAATCGTTGCTGGTCATTGACCCCGCGTTTTTTCTAAAACAGATCTTCCCTGAGGTTACTGAGTCGATGGTTATCAAATTTGCAGATCTGATTAAACGCACTCAGGTTATTCTAGCTCCGATCATTGAAAACGAGAAGGTTATCGGGATATTATCGGTGCGTTCGGACAGACTCTCCGAACGGGATGTTCCTGTCATCACTGCGTTTGCTCATCAGATCGCGGGCGCCTGGAGCCGGACCGGCATGTTCGAAAAAATGAATCAGGAAATCCAGGAACGCCAGAAAATAGAAGCTGCATTGGTGGTGGCAAAAGATAAAGCAGAGGAATCGGGCCGGCTAAAGACGTCGCTGCTGAACAATATGAGCCACGAATTCCGCACTCCGATGAATGCGATTCTGGGCTTTTCATCCCTGATTGAAAACGATACCGTTGATCCGGGATTCCAGGATATGGCTCATCGGATCCACAGCGCAGGCTCCCGTCTGATGAAGACGCTCGATGACATACTCGAATACTCCCAGTTAAGATTCAGCGCTCTGCCGGAGCAGATTGAACCGGTCGACATTTATGAAACATTGGCCGGCTTGATTCCCAAATACCGCAAAGAAGCGGGTAAAAAGCAAGTTCAGGTCAATTACGCTCCCAAAAGTCATCCGGTGGTTGCGATTGCACAGGGGCATTTCGTCCTTTTGATGGATCATCTGGTTGAAAACGCAATTAAATTTACCAAACAGGGAAGCATTTCAATCAGAATCCGGGAGACCGGAACCGGGGGAAAAAACTGGGCGGAGATCGCCGTTTCCGATACCGGTATCGGGATTGCCAAAGAACATATGCGACTGATTTTTGAAGAGTTCCGCCAGGTCAGCGAGGGATATGGCCGCGCCCACGAAGGTTCCGGTTTGGGCCTCTCCATTGCCAACCGGATCGTAACGATGTATGGTGGATTGATCAAGGCCGAAAGCGAACCGGGCAAAGGATCGACCTTTACCGTTAGTTTACCGTTACTTGCAAAGGAGCCTGTTCAGGAACCGAAAGCGCAGGCTCCCGTGAAAAAAAGACCCCTCCCGGAACAATCGCCCGGCATCCCGGCCTCATTCCGGAAACTCAATGGAGAAACCATTCAGATATTGGTTGTAGAGGATAACGAAGATAACGTAGATGTAATCAAGATTCACCTGAACAGCAAAGCCTCTCTGGATGTAGCCTTTGATGGAGACATGGCTCTCAAGAAGATCAGGGAAAAGCAGTTCGATGTCATCCTGATGGATATTCACCTCGGTTCAGGAAAAAACGGGCTGGATGCTACCCGTAAGATCCGGAAGATTCCCGGTTATGAGTTCACACCAATCATCGCAGTAACAGGGTACACCTTGACTGAGGACAAGGACCGGATTTTTTCCGCCGGATGCACCCATTATCTCGGGAAACCCTTTACCAAAACCGGATTGATTCACATCTTACAGGAAGCTGTTTCAGGGCTCGCGGGTAAAACTGCCTGAACCCGACAATCCCGTGCACCTATCTGATCGTCTTAAACCCAATAATCTCCCTCACCTCCCGAATGGTTTTTGAGGCGGAGGCCCGGGCTTTTTCGGCGCCTGAACGGGATACTTTTCGGAGATAAGCTTCATTGGACCCGATCTCAAGGATTTTTTCACGGATCGGGGAGGTAAACCGGATGATGTCTTCTGCCAGTTGTTTTTTCATCTCGCCGTACCGGATCTCGCACCGGTTATAAAGCGTATTGAAATGAGTACAGGTAGAGGGATCGGAAAAGGCTTCGAGGAGCTGGAAGAGATTTTCGATCGCCTGTGGTTTTGGCTGGTTCGGCTCGGTGGGTCCGGTATCGGTGACGGCCCGCAGTACTTTTTTTCGGATTACCTCCGGGGAATCTGCCAGGAAAATAGCGCTGCTTTCGTTTTCGGATTTGGACATTTTCAGGCTCCCGTCGAGTCCCGGGATCTTGATCAGCTCTTCCCCGAAATTGTAAGCGACAGGTTCCGGGAAATAGGTAACCTTGTACATCCTGTTGAACCGGTTGGCAAAGGTGCGGGTCATTTCCAGATGCTGTTCCTGGTCTTTCCCCACGGGGACTTTATGGGCTTTGTGGATGATGATGTCGGCTGCCATCAGGGTGGGGTAAGTCAGCAACCCGGCATTAACATTGTTGGGCTGGGAGCGGATCTTCTCCTTAAAAGAGGTGCAACGTTCAAGTTCCCCTACATAGGCATTCATATTCAGCAGCAGGTAGAGCTCCGAAACTTCCGGGAGATCACTCTGAATATATAAGGTCGCTTTTTCGGGATCGAGGCCGCAGGCAAGAAATTCCACCAACACCGCCTGTACGCTTTGCTGAAGGTTCTCGGGGGTAGGATGGGTAGTCAATGAGTGATAATCGGCAATTAAAAAATAACACTGGTTTTCTTCCTGCATCTTCACGAAATTCCGGATCGCACCGAAATAGTTCCCGAGGTGCAGGTTACCTGTCGACCGTATGCCGCTAACAACGATGTCCATTAGGTTATTTTTTAAGTCCTCAGTCTTCAATTAGCACATTAGCACATTAGCACATCAGCACATTAGCACATCACATTTTAATTTCATCTCCATTTTTATTATAAAAGTGGTATTCCAGGAAATGGTTTGCATTTTGGGACTCGACGTTTATGCGTTGATGAAATTGCTTCCGCCATGTCCGTTGAAGGTTGAAGAATCCCTTTTTGATATAGGCATACACAAACGGATGCACGGTCACGGTCAACTCCTTTTCATTTTGTTCATGGATGAGGTAACTGAGGTTGTTCTCGATCTCATCGGTAAGCAGGAGACTTGGCCTGATCTGTCCCGTTCCGTCGCAGGCAGGGCATTTTTCCTGGATCTGGACATTCATTTCAGGCCGTACACGCTGGCGGGTGATCTGGACCAGCCCAAATTTACTTGGAGGGAGGATGGAATGCTTGGCCCTGTCTCTTTTCATCTCATCCCGCAGCTTGTCAAACAGCTTCCGGCGGTTCTGCCCCAGTGTCATGTCTATAAAATCGATCACAATGATTCCGCCCATGTCGCGTAACCTGAGCTGACGGGCCACTTCAACCGCTGCTTCCATGTTCACTTCCAGGGCATTGGTCTCCTGGTTATTGTCTGCTTTGACCCGGTGACCGCTGTTGATATCAATCACATGAAGCGCTTCGGTATGTTCGATAATGAGGTAGGTGCCGCTTTTGATGGTGACTTCTTTCCCGAAGGAGCTTTTGATCTGTTTGTCAATCCCATACGATTCAAAAACCGGAATTCGACCGCTATAATGCTTGACAATATGGGCTTTATCCGGAAATATTTTCTGGATGTAATTCCGGATCTCCTCGCTCAGGGTGGCATCGTTGACCACGATCTGATTGAATGACTCATTCAACACATCCCTGACAATCGCCGATGTTCTGTCGATCTCCCCGATGATTTTCTGTGGTGGCGTTGTATTGATCAGCTTTTTGGAGATGCTTTCCCATCTGTGGTAAAGATTCCTGAGATCCTGATCAAGGTCGGCCACGAGTTTATTCTCGGCAACCGTCCGGATGATAACTCCGCAATTTTTAGGTATAATACTGGTAATCAGCCGTTTGAGCCTATTCCGTTCTTCGGAGCTTTTAATTTTTTGGGATACGGAGATTTTATCTGAAAACGGAATCAGTACAATGTATCTTCCTGCAAACGCCAGTTCAGAAGTTACCCGGGGCCCTTTAGTCGAAATAGGTTCTTTGGCAATCTGAACGAGAACATGTTGGTTAGGCTTTAGCACTTGGTTGATCTTCCCGGTCTTCTGGATATCTTCCTCCATGTGAAAATCGACAATCGACATGTTTTCGGTCTTTCCCGACTGCGCCGCTTTTATATATTTCAGCAACGACTGGACCTGAGGACCCAGATCCAGGTAGTGAAGGAAAGCATCCTTTCCGTATCCCACGTCCACAAAGGCCGCATTCAGTCCGGGCATGATTTTTTTGACCTTGCCCAGGTAAATGTCACCGACCCCATATTCATTATTGGATTTCTCCTTGTTCAGTTCAACAAGAAGTTTGTCTTCCAGTAAGGCAATTTCAACCCCCTGAGGAGTTGAATTAATAATTAATTCCTTATTCACATCCGTCTTATTTAGATATAAATCACCAACGTGTGTCAGCGATATTTATGACAGAAGAGAATGTAGCAGAGGAAGGGTTCTTATTTCTTCTTATGCCTGTTTTTGCGCAAACGTTTTTTCCGTTTGTGCGTGGCCATCTTGTGTCTCTTTCTCTTTTTTCCGCTTGGCATACCGAGTAGAACCTTAGAAAATTACTTTACTTTGACGTTGGATTTGATCTTGTTCACAAAGGTTTTAGCCGGCTTGAAAGAGGGAATATTGTGGGCAGGAATAATCAGGGTGGTGTTTCTTGAAATATTTCTTCCTGTTTTTTCAGCTCTTTTTTTGATGATGAAGCTACCGAAACCCCTTAAATAAACATTCTGTCCGTTTATCATGGAGTGCTTTACGGTGTCCATAAAAGCTTCTACGGTGGCCTGAACGGCGACTTTCTCGATACCGGTTTTATTGGCAATTTCTGCTACGATTTCTGCTTTTGTCATACTGTAAGAAATTTGTTATATTATTAATAATGAATGAATTTGTTCCATGTTAAACGGGGTGCAAATATATAACTTTTTTGAAATACAATGAAATACAGGAAAAATTTTACAGGATACGGGATACGGGATACTATTTTGTATCTTTGCACGATCTTTTATCCCGTATCCCGCATCCCGTATCTGCTCATGCGCTTCACCTCCAAGCTGATTACATGGTATCACAGGCACAAACGCGACCTTCCCTTTCGCGGCACATGTGATCCTTACCTGATCTGGGTCTCTGAGGTGATCCTGCAGCAAACGCGCATGGAACAAGGACTTGGGTATTATCTACGGTTTGTTGAACGATTCCCTGATATGGTTTCATTGGCCAGTGCCGATGAGGAGGAGGTACTTAAACTCTGGCAGGGGCTGGGATACTATTCAAGAGCCCGCAATCTTCATGAAACTGCCAGGAAACTGGTAAAAGAAAACGGCGGGCAATTTCCCAAAACTTATAAAGAAATACGAAATTTGAAAGGAATTGGGGATTATTCGGCCGCATCCATTGCTTCCCTTTCATTTGGTGAACCTTATCCCGCCGTTGACGGAAATGTGTACCGGTTTCTGGCGAGGTTCTTTGGGATCAAGGATCCCGCCGGTTCTGGGTCGGGAAAGAAAAGAGCGGTTCAGTTGAGTTCAGAGCGGATAGACCGGAAGAATCCAGGCGCTTTCAACCAGGCAATGATCGAGTTCGGAGCATTGGTCTGTAAGCCGGCAAATCCCGCCTGTCAAGATTGCATTTTCAGGTCCGGCTGTTATGCGTTCACCCGGAATATTGTCGACCGTCTACCGGTGAGATCAAAACAAACGAAAATCCGAAGACGCTATTTTAATTACCTGGTGATTACGGATGAACAGAAAGGTGCAATCCGGATCCACCTGCACAAACGGACCGGAAATGATATCTGGGAAAATCTGTATGACTTTCCGTTGATAGAAACAACAAGAAAAGTCTCCTTGAAAACGTTGTTCAATTCGGAAGCCTTCAGATCATATTTCCCAGAGAGGTTGCCTGAAATCAGCCATGTTTCAGAGGAATTCCGGCACATCCTGTCACATCAGATTATCCTGGCCAGGTTTTTCAGGGTGTCATTAAAGGGTCAGCCGGCCCGGATAAGTCGGCCGGTCACTCTGGATGAAATCCGCCAGTTCCCGGTTCCCAGGTTAATCACACTTTATTTGCAAAAGTATTTTGCATAAAGGAAGTTGTTTTATATTTTTGATCCTGAGGTAAAATCGTATTGCCGCTGGCGAAACCTGAAATGAAATGACTACCCAGAAGACGTTTTATTTGAGCCAGATCCTCGGAAAGAAATTCTTTTCTTTGGATGGGGATGTGAGCGGAAAAATCCTGGATTTTCTCGTAGATCTCACGCCGATAGATCCCTCTCCGGATAAGCCGGTCAGGCCGAAAGTCATAGCGGTTAAAGTGAAGGTGGGCGCCTTTGAACGGGTGTTTGATTTCTCCGCTCTTGATATCCATCTTGAAAGGGGTTCGACCCGGTTGGTAGGTTCTGAACTGGAGGAGATTTCCAAAGCTTACCTGACAAATGTACTTTGGCTGAAAGAGAGCATTCTCTACCGGCAAATTGTGGATATCAACGGAAAGAAACTGGAAAAGGTCTTGGACATCCGTCTGGTCGATCTGCCGTCGGGCACCTTTGCCATTGCCGTTGATGTGGGTTTAAGCGGATGGCTTAGAAGACTTGGGATGCAGCAGGCCGCAGAAAAGATTTGCTCGTTATTCAGGATCCATATACCGACACAGCAGATTCTCTGGGATGATATAGAATCGGTCGATGTAGCCACGTCCAAACTTTTACTTTCAAAATCCACGTCCAAACTGACCGCTTTGCACCCATCCGATCTGGCAGATATCATTGAGGATCTGGACAAGGCAACCCGGACGTATGTTTTCACAGCCCTGGATGAAGAACAGGCAGCCGATGTGTTGGAAGAAATGCAGCCCGATGCCCAGGTTCATATTATTGAAAGTCTTTCGCTTCAGAAAGCTGCCGATCTTCTGGAGAGAATGGATGCCGATGAGGTAGCCGATATCCTGGATGAACTTGAGGATGACAAAGCAGAATTGTTACTTAAAGAGATGGAAAAGGAATCATCGGAAGAGGTTCGCGAACTGATGGAGTACAAGGACAATGAGGTAGGAAGTATCATGAACCGCGAATTTTTCGCCCTTAGTTCGTCGATAACGGTTGGAGAGGCTATTGATATCATCCGGAAGGAACAACCGGAACCGGTGCATACCAATACCGTTTTCATTACCGATCAAACGGAAAGACTGATCTCGTCTATCCCTTTGGCTGAACTGATCATTGCCGATCCATCCAGGACACTTGAAGAGATTATGACGAAGAAGCCCATCACGGTTCTGGATACCGACAAAATCGACACCCTGGCCGAGATGGTCTCCAAATATAACCTCCTGTCGGTACCCGTAATCAATGAGGATAACTTCCTGGAAGGGATGGTCCTTATTGAAGATATCGTAGATGACCTGCTGGGGAGGAGGAAGACGCGGTAGCAGTTGGCAGTTCGCAGTTGGCAATTTGCACGGTTCACGAATTTTTTTTTGAACAACATATAACCTTTTGCCCTTTTTCCGGATTAATGGCATACAAAACCCGGCGACGGGAAAAAATTGTACTTTTGTTAAACGGAATCATTCACTAAAAAAAAGAAGCAATGGCAAACGGAGTAAACAAAGTGATTTTGGTCGGAAATCTTGGGAGGGATCCGGAGATTCAGAGTTTTGACAACGGCGTGAAGAAAACATCCTTTTCACTGGCGACCACAGAGGGATACAAGAACCGCGAGGGAGAGCGCACCACGCATACCGAATGGCATAATGTGGTCCTTTGGAGAGGGTTGGCAGAAGTAGCCGAAAAGTACCTTAAAAAGGGAAGTTCTATTTACCTTGAGGGACGTATCCGCAGACGGGAATATGAAGATGAAAACAAGCAAAAAAAGTTCATCTATGAAATTCTTGGTGATGCAATGACCATGCTGGGAGGTGGTCCACGGAGAGAGGGCGCCCCGGAAGAGAACACTTCAGCTTCCCCTGTGACAATTGAGCCTGCACCAAACGTTACGGTTCCGGAAGATGACCTGCCTTTTTAACCTCACCCCCTTCGCCCCCTCTCCTTCAGGAGAGGGGGTTGGGGGAGAGGTCATATATCTATGAAACACCTGACTCTAACCATTTTCATACTGGCCATATTAATTAGGTGCCAATCTGACTATACTCCCAAGCCCCGTGGTTATTTCCGGATTGATGTGCCTGTTCATGAATACCGGCAGTTCGATACGATATTCCCATATGCATTTGAATATCCCGTTTACGCGAAAATCTACCCCGATACATCGGGATTGGCCGAGCCCTATTGGATCAACATCCTATACCCGGCGTTCAGGGCAGAGTTGCACATAAGTTATAAGGTCATCCGGGATAATCTCAATACCTATCTGGAGGATTCCAGGACGTTGGTGAACAAACATATCCCCAAAGCCAACGCGATCACCCAACAGGTATTTATCAACCCCGAAAACAGGGTGTTTGGACTCACCTTTACCATAAAAGGAACCGACGCGGCTTCACCGTACCAGTTTTATGTAACTGACAGTATTTCTAAGTTCGTCAGGGGCGCCTTGTATTTTTATATTGCTCCCAACAACGATTCGCTGGCCCCGGTAATCGATTTTTTAATGACAGATATCGATCATATGATCAGCACGTTTCGCTGGAAAAAATAAGAGACTATTTAAAAAAACCCACTTCTATATGAAAACGATACTCCTTATGTTCTGCCTGTTTATGATCAGTCTGGGTTTATTTTCCCAGCCGAAATATTCGGAAGTCGCCATTCAGCCGCATGCAAACCTCCTTCCTGCATTAGCCCGCCTGGGTATTTGCGTGGATGAAGGAACGCTGACCAAAGATGGAAAATTTATTGCTGTGCTCTCTTCCGATGAACTGGATAAAATTTCCAGGGAGGGATTCTCTTTTTCGGTTTTACGCGACGACTATACCCGGTATATTGAGGAACGAAACAAGGGATGCCACGAAGAGGTTGCCAGACTCAATAAGGAAATCCGTGAACGAAGCCTCAGCAGCGGAAATTGGACTGTTCCGCAGGGGTTCTCCCTGGGCTCAATGGGTGGATTTTATACCCTTGATGAGGTACTTGATAAACTGGATAGCCTCCGGAACCATTACCCCGATCTCATCAGTCAGAAAATTCAGGCGGGAACTACGTTATCCATTGAAGGGCGACCGCTGTACTATGTGAAAATATCCGATCATCCCGACCTTACCGAAAATGAGCCCAAAGTGCTATACGACGCACTGACCCATGCAAGAGAAGGGATTGGTATTCAGCAGATGTTTTTCTTCATGTGCTACCTCCTGGAAAATTATCCGGTTAATGAAGAGATCCAGTATCTGGTGGATACCCTGGAACTCTATTTTATTCCGGTGATTAATCCGGATGGTTACGTGTATAATCAAACCATTGCCCCTTCGGGAGGGGGAATGTGGCGAAAGAACCGGCGGAATAATGGCGGAGGCTCTTTTGGCGTGGACCTGAACCGGAACTTCGGATATATGTGGGGATACGATGACCAGGGCTCATCGCCATACCCCGATGACGAAACTTACCGGGGAACGGCTGCTTTCTCGGAACCGGAGACCCAGGCGGTCAGGGATTTCTGCAATGAAAAAGAAGTCAAACTGTCGCTGAACTATCATTCCTACAGTAATCTGCTGACCTATCCCTGGGGATACATTGTTGCTCAAACACCTGATAGTGTGACTTTTATGACCTATTCAGATCTGTTGACCAGGGAAAACTATTATGTTACCGGCCTCCCCGGTCAGATTCTCTATGTAGTTAACGGAGATATCAATGACTGGATGTACGGAGAGCAGATTACCAAACCAAAAATCTATACCTTTCTTCCGGAAGTTGGGAACGATGGCGATGGTTTCTGGCCGCAGGTAAACCGGATCATTCCGTTGTGCCAGGAGAATATGCTGCAGAACCTGTTGCTGGCTCATTTTGCATACCGGTACGCAGAAGCTGCGGACAAGTCCCCAGTGATTATTCCCGACAAAACGGACTATTTTCATTTTGATGTGAAACGGTACGGACTCAATAATGAAGGGACCTATACAGTCTCCATTCAACCTCTCGATCCTTCGGTCATCCTAACTACCGGTGACCCGAAAGTATACGTCGGCATGAGTTTGTTTCAAACCCTGTCCGATTCCATTTCCTATACCCTGGCGCCCGAAATCACTCCCGGTACAGTGATCCGGTTCCTGCTCAGCGTCAACAATGGATTTTACACGCATTCCGATACCATCATCAAATACTTTGGCACGCCGGTGGTCATTTTTGCCGACGATTGCAATGCATTTGATAACTGGAGTTCCACCAAATGGAATACTACCACCGCGCAGTATGTCTCTCCTCCCGCTTCCATCACCGACTCCCCTTATGGAAATTATGGAAACAACGAAAACAACTCTGTGACATTAAAGGAGTTGCTTTTTCTTACTTCTTCCCCGGTAGCGGTCATTGATTTTCAGGCAAGATGGGCGATTGAAGCCGGGTATGATTTTGTTCAATTCAAACTCTCCCAGGGCGGGATTAACTGGACGGCGCTGGAAGGGAGATACACCCATCCTGGCACTGTAAATCAGGCAGCCGGGGAACCCTTGTATGATGGAATCGAGTCGGAGTGGGTTCCTGAACAGGTCGTCATCACGGGCTATGAAAACCAAACGGTTAAATTCAGGTACACCCTGGAAAGCGATAGTTGGATAAAGGATGACGGATTTTATTTCGACGACTTCAGTGTGACGGTGATTGATATGACACAGGTAAAGGTTCCTGATTTGGAGGCAACCCGTTACTGGCTTTCAGATCCGCTTCCGAATCCTGCCTCTGAAAAAGCGGTTATCAGATACCGGCTTCCGGAGGGATCTTCGGGACCGGCGACTTTTGTCCTGTTTTCGGTCACAGGAGAGATCCTCCAAAGGATCCCGGTAAACAATACGGATGCAATTATTCACTTTGATGTACGGAATTTAAGACAGGGTTTGTATTTTTGCAGGTTGGAAAGCAACGGATTGGTATCCGGAGTCAAGAAATTGATCGTAATCAGATAGCGAAGGAAGGAGGATCTTCCATGATTGAAACCATCAAATACGGCACGCTCAGATGGTCGCACATCGTCAGACCAACAGAGGAAGATCTGGAGATCCTGAAGGATCAGTATCACTTTCATCCGCTCGACCTGGAAGATTGCCGCAGTGTCATCAATTTACGTCCCAAAATCGACGTATACGATGATTATTACTTCCTCATTCTTCACTTCCCGAGTTTCGATTCATCGGAAACCTTTGTCGACACAAAAGAAATTAAACTTTTCTGGGGAAAGAATTTTCTGATTACAATCGGCAAGTCTCACTGGCTTGTAAAGGAGATGTTCAGCCAGGAAAAAGCACGGGCTCTGTCGGGAAAAAAAATGGAGGTCGGCAGTTCCGACTCGCTGCTTTACAAGATCCTGGAACGGTTGATGCAGGCAACGCAATCCCTGGTAGAGAAAATAGAAAAAGATGTGGACAATTGCGGGAAAGCGCTCTTCAGCCGCAATGCCGAACGGACCATCGAAAAGATCAGTATCACCCAGAAGAATGTGGTATTACTGAACACGATGTTCAAGCCGCAGCTGCTTTTGTTCAACCGGTTGCAGAGTGGTGCGATCCCGGGATTTGCCGAAAATATGGCTGACTACTGGGGAAATATCCTGGACTATTACCAGAAGATCTGGGATACTTTGGAGGATTCCGGAGAACTTATCCGGGGATATTCCCGCACGTTTGATTCTCTCCAGGTGAATAAGACCAATGAGGTCATTAAGATCCTGACGCTGATTTCATCCATTTTATTGCCACTGACATTTATCGCCAGCTTGTATGGTATGAATATGCCGAGCCTCCCATTTGCGCAACATCCCATGTCATTCATCATCATTACCGCTATCATGGTTGCCATTGCGGTATCGATGATCATCTATTTCAAAGCCCGTAAATGGATGTGATCACACTGGTGGATGTGATTACTCCGGCCGGTTCATTATGTCGATCTGGCGCTGAATAGACTCCTCATGGACCGCCTCCAGTAATTTTAAAATAAATTCGCGGCTCAGGCCAAGTTCCTGTCCGGTTTCCAGCCGTTCACGGAAAATCTGATTCCACCGTTTTAATTGAAGGATGGTAATTTTATTGGCTTTCTTATATTTTCCGATCTCTTCGGCAAGGGTCATCCGGTGGGCCATGATATCCAAAAGTTGCTGGTCGATCTTGTCGATCTCAGATCGCAGTCCTTCCAACCTGTTTTGGAATTCGGCGCTCCCAACCGGCTTCCGGATGACCAGCCGGGCAAGCAGATCCGACAGCTGGGCAGGAGAGATCTGCTGTTGCCGGTCGGTAAGGGCTGCGGCTGGATTGATGTGGGTTTCGATCATCAGTCCGTTCATCTCCAGGTCCAGCGCCCTCTGAGAAATGGAAAGCAGGTATTCAGGTTTTCCGCAGATATGGCTTGGGTCGGTAATGACAGGCAGTTCAGGACAAAGCCGTTTCAGTTCAATGGGGATCTCCCACATGGGGTCATTCCGGTAGGGGGAATGTTTGTAAAATGAGAATCCGCGGTGAATGGCTATCAGCTTTGTAATGCCTGCCTGGTTGATCCGTTCAAGCGCTCCCATCCAGGTCTTCAGATCGGGATTCAGCGGATTTTTGATCATCACAGGAATATCCACCCCTTTCAACGCTTCGCCAATCTCCTGCACCGAAAAAGGATTTACCACCGTGCGGGCGCCGATCCAGAACATGTCGATCTGAAACCGGAGAGCGTCTTCCACGTGTTTCGGATTAGCTACTTCGGTGGTGACCAGTAACCTGGTTTCAGTCCTTACGCGTTTGAGCCACTTCAATCCTTCATTGCCCACCCCCTCAAAGGCACTTGGGCGGGTTCGGGGTTTCCATATCCCGGCCCGGAAAACTGTGACCATCGGGTTCTTTGCCAACTCTTCAGCAGTAGAAATTACCTGTTCTTCCGATTCCGCGGAACAAGGCCCGGCAATGATGAAGGGCGCCGCGTAAGAGGAGAGCCAGTTTTCAGGAGGCAGAATATTCAGGACAGCAGCCATCAGGGAATTTTTAGATGAACAGGATGCTCTAAGCGCTATTTCTTTTTCTTTCCGATATCCAGAACCACTTTGACGTACTCCTCTTCGGTAATGAAACCGTCTTTATTAACATCCCAGATTTTGTACTTCTCCTCAGCGACTTTCGGATCTTTCCAAATAGCGTAAAATTCCGCCTTACTTATTTTCCCGTCGTGGTTTTTATCGGTCTCTTTCAGAAGCAATTTATAAGCATCCCGGGCAGCTTTTTCCATGGTTTTAACGCGGTCCTGGGCAACCGACCCCTGCGAAAATGAAAATAGAACGATCAAGGCAAATACGATCCTTTTTTTCATGGTTATTTTTTTACTAAGGTACGATAATAACTCTTATTTTTACTTCGAAGTCAAAAACCTAATGCACCAGTTGCTTTTTTATGATGTCATCGAAGAGGAAACCGTTCTTTTGCCCGCCTTGTACTAGTGAAACATGGCATCGGTTTATCAGAAATCATGTTTCGGAAGAGTTCAACACTCCATTTGCGATTTATGAATGTACTGAATGCGGAACCAAAAGAACCCACCCGTTTCTGACGGATGAGCAACTGAGTAACTACTATACGGAAGAAGAAATTTCCGGAGCCGGTTTGTATGAGCGATGGCGAAAGAAGTACAAATACATCCACGACTGGATTAACAAAACGCTGGACACCTCAGGTTTGTCGATTCTGGAGATTGGCTCCAGTTCAGGGAACCTGCTGCGGTACTTCAAGGAAAATTCGAACTGCGAGGTGGTGGGAATCGAATTGTCGGCTCCATGCAAGCACTATTCGGAAGAGGTAAACCAGGTTCCTGTTTTTAATGATTCCTTATCCCAATTCCGGATCATAAGGCCTGGAAAAGTTGACCTGGTCATTATGGTCCATCTCTTTGAGCATATACCGGATCCTGTTTCCTATCTAAAAGAGGTAGCGTCAGTTCTGAAAGAGAAGGGCTATGTATATATTGAGATCCCCAATTCGTATATGATCGATTTTGACTTGCTTGACGAACCAGCCAACCCCCTTTGCATCCCGTTTCATTCCTTCATTTACAACATGGCCTCCCTGAGTGTATTGCTGGAAAGGAATCAATTTACCGTGATCGCAAAAAGACACTGGTCCCGTAAGGAAGACGGGGGAACGATTACCAGTTCTTACGCAGAATATTTCAGACGCCGCATTTCCGGCAAATTCGGAAATAATTTCCTGTCAAAGTTTCTCAGCGGGCTGATGAAGGGAGTCATCCGGTTTTTCCCAAACAGGTACCTTTTGGGATATTATTACAGCAAACTCAATAAATCCACGACCATTGCCGTGCTATGCAGAAAAAACAGGGAATCAGCCCCTCCGGAAAATCAGTTTAAACAGGTTGACGATCATCCCTACCCCCGAGGCAACCATGCCGATGATAAACAAGATGGGAAAAACAATGTCAAGCCAGGACCAACCTCCCACTTCCGAGAAATCAAAGGGATAAAGAAAGTAGAGCACCAGCAGCACCACCAGGCTGGCCCCGTCGAGCACGGCCCGCATCAGGCGCCAAAGCCAACGGTAGTCCAGAAATACAATGAGTCCGTACCCGGCGATCTGGAGCACAATGTTGAGGTTCAGCACCCACAAAACGATGTTGTACCGCTCGTTAATAAAGGGGAGGTCCCAGTCGGGTACCCTGTTGAAGATATACAAAAAGATCAGGTTCACGACGATGGAGCCGATCGCTTCGCTGCGATGCCGTTTGCGGGGTTTTTCAATTGTTTCAATAGCCATAAATCCGTTTTTTATTTGGTAAAAATATAA
>JAZDGR010000138.1:0-2288 GCA_043806735.1 bacterium
CCGTTGCCAAGCAGGTTAAACGCGGTGCTTAACGTAACTTTGCTTCCTTCCTCTTTGCGTTCTTCCACCCGAATGCTGCTCAGCCAGAGGACCGAAATGATGGATACGATCCCGAACACCAGGAAGATCAGTTTCCAATCACCGAATTGCACGAAAAACAAGGCTGCCAATGGAGCGCCGATCATGGACCCAATCGCTTTGATGAACTGAGAGAAACTGAGAAAACTCGATACCCGGTTTCCCGGCACCACATCCACCAGCAATGGATTTGCAGAGACCTGTACGATGGTGTTGCCGATGCCAAGCAAGGCAAATCCGGCCAGGACTGACCCGAACGAATAAACGAACCAGGGGAAAAGCATCCCGATAGCCGTGATGCCCATCCCGATATTCAGCATATGCCGCTTGCCGATCCTGGCCTGGAGGATACCGGTGGGGACCGAGAGGAGCAGGAACCAGAGAAAGGCGGCCGACGGGATCAGTTGTCCCATGGTGGCGCTGAGGGTCATGTCTTTGCTTACCCGGTCGACACCGATCCCAACCAGGTCGACAAAGCTCATCACCAGGAACGACATCAGCACCGGAAGCAGGTGTGCGTAATTAAGTTTTTTTGTTTCCATACCGGATTATTTATTGGAGATAAAAGGCAGTTTCAGATAAAACGAATCGTCGGTTAGCCGGGCGCTTCCAGCAATAGCCGCGTATTCGCCAAGGGTGGAAAGAAAAACCTCAGTTTCGCAGTTGTGAGACCTTAGGGCTTGCCGGAAAGGCGTTTCGAAGAGGGAATATCCTTTCGAGATGTTTCCTCCGATTGTAATGCAATCGGCCCGGAACCGCACCAGCCAGGGCGCCATGAAATTGCCCAGGTTCTGGCCGAATTCCGTAAAGATGGCATGTACAGCAGGGTCGCTGAGCGCTTCTTCCGACATCTCTTTCACCCCCGGAGAGCTTCGGGATAGCCTGTCTTCATATGTGCGTTTGAACCAACGGGAAGAAAAGTGGTCATCGGCGTTGCTGTTTCCGAAGGGGAGGTGGTACACGCAGCCCGATTCAGGGACCTCGTCCCCCTCTTCGACCGGGATTCCATCCTCCAGGAAAGAAGATCCAAAGCCGGTTCCAAGGGTGATGGCAACGGTACGGTGAAACGTCGCGACCGGCCCCATCCAGGCCTCTCCGATGGCAAAACAGGTTGCATCGTTCAGAAAACGTACCGGAATGGCATCCGGGAGGGAAAGCCGTTTCCGGATCTCATCCCTGACATGGACATTGTACAGGTGGTCATATTTCATAACCCCTTTGAACTGAGCAAGCCCCGAAGGATAATCAAACGGTCCGGGCATGGCAAACCCGATGCCGTGAAATGTGTTTTGGGGAAGTTGACGGATCACTTCATTCAGGCACTCGGCCCATCGCGTAAGGATGTTGTCAGCCGTATCGTGGCAGTCGACATGTTTCCGGCCGGTGAAATCGGGGAGGAGAATCCGTTTGGCGAGATCGACACCCATACAGGTGATGTGGCTTCCTCCGATATCCACACCAATTACGATCTGGTTAAAAAGGGTTCGGTTCATTCAGCAAAAATATTTATTTTTGTAGAACCACCAAATAAGCAGCCGTTATGACCGAAGAAACTGAATTTGCCCTGGAGGAGACCCGTGAAGGGATGCAGCTTGCCATTACCCACCTGGAAAAAGAGTTTCAGAAGCTCCGTGCCGGCAAAGCCAGTCCGATGATGCTGGAAGGAGTCAGGATCGATTATTACGGAGTCATGACCCCCATTGAACAGACCGCCAGCATCAGCACTCCGGATGCCCGTCAGATTATTGTTCAACCCTGGGATAAGAGCGTGCTCGGCGTAATTGAAAAAGCGATCCTCGCTGCCAACCTGGGCTTTAATCCGAGGAATGAAGGGGAAATTCTTAGGATCGTCGTTCCTCCCCTGACGGAAGAACGCCGTCGTGACCTGATGAAAAAAGCCCGGAGCGAAGGGGAAAACGCCAAGATCAGCATCCGGAACATCCGCAGGTCGGCCAACGATACAGCAAAACAACTCAAAAAAGACGGCATTCCGGAAGATGAAGTGACCAAGCTGGAAACCGATATCCAGAAGCTCACGGATGAATTTATCGGGCAGGTGGACAAACTGCTCGAAGTCAAGGAAAAAGACATCATGACGGTCTAGTACTTAACAATAAGTCGTTTATAACTTTCTCAGATGCAACCTTTTTGCCGTATATTTGTCTCTTACTTTTAAAGGTTCAAATCCCAGCAACATGAAAACATTTACC
>JAZDGR010000139.1:0-5333 GCA_043806735.1 bacterium
CACCCGGTCCATGGAGTTTGGCGTGGATCT
This sequence comes from bacterium, assembly GCA_043806735.1. Lineage (GTDB taxonomy): Bacteria > Bacteroidota > Bacteroidia > Bacteroidales > FEN-979 > QYOJ01. The sequence continues at coordinate 31 of JAZDGR010000139.1, forward strand.
GCATTACCAGACTGTTGTAGTCCCCCGGAATACCACCTTTATAAGTCCATTTCTCAACGGAAAAAACGGGTTGAAATGGAACACGCGATATGGATATGTGGCCATCGCTTCCATGGGGTTAACCTATGGGGTTTCCGACGGAATGAACGAAAAAGGACTTGCCGTGGGGGTTTTATGGTTCGAGAATAATATGAAATGGCAGGATGTCACCCCGGCCGACAGCAGCAGAGCGCTGGCTCAGGGTATGTTTTCAGACTGGGTACTAGGCAACTTTGCGACCGTCGAGGATGTTCGCCATGCGGTTCCGAAAGTGAAAGTATTTGATTATATCGATCCCATATCCAAGATGTCCCCCACGGTCCATTTTATTGTGTATGATGCGACCGGTGGCTGCATCGTAGTCGAATACAATGACGGCATATGCAATATATACGACAATCTGCTCGGGATTTTGACCAATGCCCCGAACTTCCCCTGGCATTTCACAAATCTTCGCCAGTACATCGGGATGAACTCCGACAATCCCCCCAACCGTGTGCAAGCCGGACTCACATTTTATCCAACCGGCCATGGGGTGGGTATGTGGGGTCTTCCGGGCGATTACACTCCTCCAAGCCGTTTCATCCGCCTGGGGATACTCACTTTCTTTGCTGATAAGCAACCCGATGCCATGCATAACCTGAATCTCGGGGAACATATCATCAATACCTTCGATATCCCCTTTGGGATCATTACCGAACAGGGCGCAAACAATACCGTGAACAAAGAATCCACTCAGTGGGTCACCTTCCGCGATCTGACACACCGCGTTCTTTACTTCCGGACATACGATAATTTAACCCTACGAAAGATCGACCTGAACGCTATCGATTTCACGCAGCCCGGAATTAAGCGCATTTCGATGTCCGGAACGCCGGAAGCCATCATTGATGTGACGGGGCAAGCGACGAATTAAATAGCGAATCCCGGTATTTTCCTTACCTTTGATAAAATCCTAATCTCTCTTTCCATGAAAGCAGTGTTTCTGTCAGTTGTCGCCTTAATTTTTATGCATGGTTCGGCAGTGGCCCAATGGAGCACCAGTCCGGCCATCAACAACCCAATTTCCGGCCAGCCCGGAGAACAGGTGGTTTCCTATGTCGCTACGCACCCTTCAGGGGTCAATTACATCAGTTATTTTGCGACCGAATCGGGATATTATCTTCCGTACATCCAGAAGGTTGACGTATTTGGATACACCCAGTGGGCAGGGTATGGGATCCGGGTCAGCAATCAGCCTTCCATGACCTGGATCACCGATTACGATATGAACGTATCTCCCGATACCGGCGTCGTCATCGCGTTCCAGGATATCCGCACGGGAAATAATGAAATCTATGCTTACAAGTTGTCTCCCGCGGGTGAGTTTCTATGGGGAGCGAATGGAGTGACACTTTCCAATAACGGCGATTTCAATGCAAGTCCGGTCCTTACCGTAAACAGTGACAACAGCGTGGTGGTTGCCTGGCCCAGAGCTTCAAACACCGGCGGAGACGATGTGGTGATGATGCAAAAGATTCAGCCGAATGGCCAGGTTGCCTGGTCGCAACCTGTCACCTTCGGGGAAGCCGGATTCGATTTTAACTGGCCCCGGGTGTTGTCGGTCGAAGAAACGAAGACGTTATTGATCTGCTATAAAGAGTGGGGGCCCTACTGGGCGCCGAACCGGATCATACTGGCCCAGAAATTCGACGAAAACGGAAATCCTGCCTGGGGTACGCCAAAAACCCTGTTCAACGGAGCGATGCCCGTTTACGTGCTGCCGGTGGTAGCTTCCGATGGCGATGGAGGAGCCTTTGTGACCTGGTTTTATGAACTGGCTGCGAACCATTTAAGTACGTTTGTGAATCATGTGGACCACAACGGGAATGTGACCATGGGCGCCAACGGAACGGAAGCCAGCACCAACACTGCGACGTTGCATATGGAGCCTGCGCTCAGTTGCGATACCGCCACGGAGGATGTGTACGTATTCTGGCGCGAGACAAATCTGGCTCAATCACAGTACGGATTAGCAGGGCAGCGGTTGACCTGTAACGGAAACCGGAAATGGGGCGCAAATGGGAAAACCCTCGTGAACCTTTCGGGTCAGCAAACAGCCATTATAAACACTTCTAATGTGTCGACCGGAGCCATCGTGAGTTATTTGTACGGATCTGTCACCAGCAGCGAAGTGAAGGCAATCAGGGTCGACACCAACGGACTGGCGGTTTGGTCAGGCGGTGTGCGCACGGTTTCAAACAGTGCGGGGGGCAAAGATGACCTGGTGAACGGAGGGTTTCATAACGGGCAGTTGGTTTATTCCTGGACTGACTCGCGGAACGGACAAAACGACATTTATGCCCAGAACCTGATCGAAGACGGAACTATGGGGCCGGTGACACAGTCGATTGAAGTATCACCCGATACACTCTACTTCCTCACCCCGGATGAACTCATGACCGGCAAGCCATTTTTCATCCATAATCCCAATGCCATCATGACGGATGTGCAGTCGTTGGATCAAACCGGCATCCTCGATCCGGGTTTGATGCCATGGTATGTGGATCCTCATATCAATCAATTCCCCGTGTCGATCCTGCCGGGGGATACCTTTTCCCGAACGGTCAAATGGGATATGCCTGTTGAAGGGCTACTCCTGCCGATCCTGTACGATACCCTGAATATTCGTACTATTACTGATTCAGCCCGCATCATTATTGCGGTGGATTCCATGCTGATCATCACTTCACTGAAAGCAGGGGATCCGCTGGACCTGCAGGTATACCCGAATCCGGCGAAAGATTTTCTCCGTATCTCAGGGAATTTCACCGATGCTACTATCTCCCTGATCACACTGACCGGATCATTGAGTAAGGAAATGACTCATTTATCCAGTCCTGCTTTTCTTGAACTTTCCGGGCTTCGGCAGGGGATTTATCTACTCCGGGTGACGGAAGGACAATTCACAGTCGTCCGAAAAATCGCAGTAATCAACTAACTTCGATATATTAATCAGCAATGTGGAAAGGAAATCAGTTGGCAGTTGGCAGTTAGCAATTGGCTGTCAAAAAACCCCTCTTCCCTCTTAACTCTTACGTCCCACGTCTTACGTCTCACGTCCCCTTGTAACACTCCACAAACGCATTCCATTGCCGTTCGGTGAGGATGCCATGCAGGTCGGTCAGGAAACTACGCAGACAACGTTTGAAGGCCTCGTCCAGTTTCTCCCGCAGGTGAAGCCTCAGGAGCGCATGACGGAAATCGATTCGCAGCTGAGCCACTTTGGCGCGGAATTCCCGTTCGGTTAACGAGCCGGTTTGCCAGGCATTCCATAACCGCTGGTATTTGAATCGGTATTCCTGGCGTAATTCCAGGTAAATAGCCCGGGCCCGTTGAACTGCATGGTCTTTGCAGGCCTCGTATATCCGCAGGTTTTGCCTGATTGCTCCGGTTTGTTCTTCCGAAAGCTGAAGGCCTCTAAGGCAGCGGATAAACGAGTGCTCACGGATGTAAAGCCGGATGGTCGGATCTCCATTGGGGATCTGGGTATCGTCCAGGTAGCTTTCATCAACCAGAAAATCAGACGCGATCCCGTTGTTTTGCATGTCGATGCCACCGGAAGGATCCCCGGTAAAAAGTTCTTCTCCTGCCATCCCTTCCCACGACCGGTCAACCAGAGTGGTTATTTGATCGGTGGCTGACAGTTCCTGATCGGTCGACTTACTTTTCTGACAACCGATTACGGTAAAAAGGATAAAGCCCACAAGGAGCCATCCAAACATGCTGTTTTGTTTCATAACTGTACTGATTAGGTTGGTGAATAATAATTTTTTCTGGCATAAGGAGCCACCGATTGTCCGGAAAATTCTCCACGAATATACTTAAAATATCCTGACACAGCAATCATGGCTGCATTATCGGTGGTGTACTCAAGCGGCGGGATAAAGACGTTCCAGCCTTCTTTGTCGCGTACATCCAGGAGCGCTTTCCGCAGCGCTGAATTGGCGGAAACCCCGCCGGCGATCGCGACATCGATTCCCCTATGCCGTGGTGCAGTGGTGCGGTGGTGCAGTGGTGCAGTGGTGAGATCAGTCAGTTGTTTTAATGCTAGCCGGAGTTTCCCCATCAGAATCTCTACAATCGTCGCCTGGATTGAGGCGCAGAGATCGGCTTTGTGTGTTTCGATGAAAGCGGGATCTTTTTTTAATTCATCGCGGATAAAGTAGAGGATCGAGGTTTTTAGTCCGCTGAAGCTGAAATCCAGTCCGGGAATAACGGGTTTGGCGAACGAAAAACGGGTCGGATCTCCTGTTTGCGCCAGTTCGTCGATCACAGGGCCGCCAGGGTAAGGGAGCCCCAGTATCTTGGCGGCCTTGTCAAAGGTCTCACCGGCTGCGTCGTCGATGGTTTGTCCGAGGATCTCCATGTCAAAAAAATCCCTGATGAGTACCAGTTGTGTGTGTCCTCCCGAAACCGTCAGGCAAAGGAAAGGGAAAGAGGGAATCTGCCCCTTCAGACCAGGTTTCTCAATGAAATGGGCCAGGATGTGGGCCTGCATATGATCTACTTCGATCAAGGGAATGCCCAGCGCGAGCGACATTCCTTTGGCAAAGGAGGTGCCGACCAGCAACGACCCAAGCAGACCCGGACCCCGGGTAAACGCAATCGCGGAAAGTTGATTTTTCCGTATCTTTGCTTGTCTGATGGCGGTTTCGACGACCGGAACGATATGCTGCTGATGGGCGCGGGAAGCCAGCTCGGGGACCACACCTCCAAAGGTGCGGTGGACTTCCTGGGTGGCGGTCACGTTTGACAGTTCAACGGCGCCCTCCAACACGGAAGCCGACGTGTCGTCGCACGAAGTTTCGATGCCGAGTATGAAATCGCTCATCTGATTCAGGGTTCGGGATTTACCTAGCAAAAGTAACATAAAAACGACAGGTAACATAGCGGTGTATGTGCTGACAGGGCTGGTTGCCGTTGTCATGACCTTATACCTGGTGCTGCGCGACACCTGGGTGCAGACGCTGGCCGCACGGATGGCTGCGGATTACCTGTCGAAAGGATTGCATACCACTGTCAGAATCGGCGGATTCGATTTCTCTTTCCGGAACGGCCTGGTACTCGAGGAGATTCTGATGAAAGACCTGCACGATACCACGCTTTTCTCCGCAAGGAAACTGGGGGTCAAGCCACTGTGGATCAGTCCGGGAAAACATTTGATCCGGCTGGACAGGATCTACGTGGCAGATGGCCAGTTTCAGTTGCTCACCCACCGGGGA
>JAZDGR010000140.1:0-2847 GCA_043806735.1 bacterium
TCATCACACTGCTGATCATGCTGGCCGGCGTATGGGCGCATTACATATATGCGGTCATTCAACTTATCAAGATCAAAACCAGCGGGAAAAAGGAGAAAATCCCTGAGAAAGACTGGAGTAATTATTCGTAGTTTTGCGAATGCGTATGAATCCTCTGTTTTCAATTACGGGGAAGGTCATTTACGGAAATCAGCTTGGCAGAAAACTTGGATATCCCACAGCAAACATAGGTCTGTCGGATGAAACTCGGTATTATAACCTGACTGGTGTGTACCTGTCCAAAGTCGATCTCCGGGAGAAAAGCTATTTCGGGATGGCCAATATCGGGTTTCGTCCGAGCCTTGAAACTCCCTCCTTTATCGTCGAAGTTAACATGTTTGATTTCGACAGGGATATCTACGAGGAAATCATCACAATCCATTTCCTCAAACGGCTGCGCAATGAACTGAAATTCGACTCCCTGGAAGCATTGGTGAACCAAATGGCGAAGGACGAAACGGAGTCGAGAAAGCTCCTGTTAAAAATCCTGAATCCGGATCCCGACACCAAGTAATCCGGGCGTTTCTACTCGTGGCGTCAGATTTTCCAGTGTAATTTCCAACATTCCTTCTTTGGTAATAAAAAGTTCTTTTTTCAGGAAAAGAGAGGTTTCACATTCCTCGCCGATATAGGTTCCCAATACCTGATCCGATTTGTTTTTCATCGCAAGCTGATATTCCCGAACCCGTTCTTCTCCGGAAGGAAGCCTCATAATCATGTTAAAATTCAATGCCTGATAAGGAAAGGTTTGATTATACCTGGCATAGAATACGATATTCCGGGGTGTTTCCGATTTTTCCACGGGAATTTCAAAACGAAGGATGTTGAACCGTTGCCATGACTGGTTCGGGAAGGGATGGTATACTTCCCGTGCAGGATCCGGTTTACAGTTGGAAAGCAAAAGAAGGGATAAGATAAACAAGCCAGAAAATGTTTTCATGGATCAATTGTATTATGTACGGTGGGGTGTGCCGCCGGAAATAGGACTTGAAATGTAGTGCCCGATCCGGGTTCGGACCGGAAAGAAATCTCCCCGCCAATCGCCAGGATGATCCCCTTGACTATGGCTAATCCCAAGCCTGCTCCCCCGCTCCGGGTAGTGAAATTTGGCTGAAAAATTTTATCCGCCTGTTCTCTTGAAATTCCTTTTCCGTTATCGGCAACTTCCAGAACATGAGTTTCTCCCGTGGATTCCGTTTTCAGGATTATCCTGCCGTCTGAACGATCTTCCGTCGCTTGAATGGCATTGTTAACCAGGTTGCTGAAAACCCTGAGGAGTTGTTTCCGGTCAGCAAAGACCCATTTTTTATTTTCCGAAGGATAAAACGCAAGGTTGATTGAAGAAACATCCTTGTATATTCCTAAAGAAGTTTGTACAAGTTCATCCAGATCAAGGATCTCGTTATCCGGTTCCGGCATTTTGGCGAAGAAAGAAAATTCAGATGCGATAGCGCTCAGGGAATCAATTTGTTCGACCAGTGCGTCCGCAAATCGTTTCAGGCGCTGTTCCCAGTCGGGAGCATGCTCATCCCATGCTTTCTGAAGGTACTGGATGCTCAGTTTCATTGGAGTAAGCGGATTTTTAATTTCGTGAGCTACCTGCTGAGCCATTTCCCTCCAGGCTGATGCCCTTTCCGAAACTGCCAGTTTCTCGGCACTGGTTGCCAGTTCATCCAGCATGCGGTTATATTCTTCGACCAGTTTTCCAATTTCGTCTTCCTGTTTCCACTCCAGTTTATCGTTGAGCTTTCCGATTTGAATTCGTCTGATCCGCAGGGCAAGAAGTTTTAACGGGGAAGTTATATAATTAGAAACGAGATATGTCACTACAACCCCCAATAGGAGGAAAAGAACATAGATATTGATGAAGGCGACGAGAAACGTTGAAATTTCTCTTTTCAGATCATCCTGCCTGGAAAAATAGGGCAAATTAAGATAGGCCAGCAACCGGTTCTGGTTGTTGTAAAACGGGACATAGGCAGAAAGATAGCTTAGCTTTCCAATGCACTCCGTTTGAGCAAACATGGAAGATTTGTTGGTTGCAATCTGATCGAATGCCTGCCTGTTGATCCTGTCGGAGATCAGCCCCTCCTGGAAAATGCGGGGGCGGGAAGAGGCAATCAGAATTCCCTCGGGCGAATAAAGGTTAATATCCGAAAAAAAGACATTAGCAAACTTGATCAGCATGTTTTCCAGATCTTCCTGTCCTACCGCATTTAAATCAGCGTACTGGCCAAATTTATGCTCCGTTTCGATCAGGATGGAGAGGGCTCTTTCGAGGAGGTTTTCTTCATTTTTTTCATTGTTTAACCTGATCAGATAGACCATCATGAGGATGCCCACAATAACAAATGAAGAAAGAATCAGGCCTAGCATAAAGGCTTGCAGGCGGTTTCTCAATGAACGGATGGTTAACGAACGGATATCCTTGAACCTGACGGCACAAAATACCAGAAACGCGATAATAAAAAGAAAAATCAGCAAATAAGAAAAGGGAGAAATCGCATTCAGCAGAGTGTTTGTCCGCTTGCTGATCAGCAGGGTGTTATTTATATCAATCCGGTAAAGAAAATGATCCATCCGGTCTTTCTCAAAATAATTTCCCTTGATCGTTGTATCTAAATAACAGAGCAGATCCAATCCATACGCATACTCCCCTACCCTCTGAACCAATTGATTCTCCTTGTAATACGCATAGGAATAGCCGGTAAGATCGGGGTAGTCATAGGAGTTTCTGTCTACCAGAAGTTCAGGGTAACCAAGGTCTTTGTATGGGCTTCTGGCGGCAAGTTCAATGAAAATAACCGG
>JAZDGR010000141.1:0-3684 GCA_043806735.1 bacterium
AGCTGACCAGACCGGTGTCAGCATCAATACTGCTTTGGGTCGCATGAGGTATGCGCTGATCAATATGCGCAAAATGGTCAAAGACAAACAGTTAACGCTAACATTGTCATAGAATTGTTAGTAGGGTAAGTGAGTAAAGAACCCCGGATATTTTCGGGGTTTTCTTTTTTTGTAAATATTTTATCATCAGGATATACTATGGAAATACCAGGATCGTTTCTCTAATAAAAACAATAATCTGCCTATGATGAATTTATCTACCCTATTCTTTCTGGTCAATACGGATTCTGAAAAAGAAGAAAGCAGTCAATTACTTGAGGAGATGAACCTGATTGAAGACCTGGATTCCGAGAATTTGTTCAAGGCACCGGATGAGGCGGTGAAAAAAGTCCTTGGTTTTGCTGCATCGTATACGACTATGAAATCATCCTATCTGGATGAGATGGAAATGTTTAAGAACTGACTACCTCTCTTTTATCTGAAAAGATGCCGTCGGGAAACCGGGGGCATTTTTTTTGAAAATAAATTTGGTCAATTCAAAAACTCACTTTACATTTGTGATATCAAAATGATATTAAAATGAAAAAAGAATTTGAATTTAAAGCGCTGAATGGCTATGTGATGATTGCTATTTGGTTGATCCTGCTTATTGGATCAGTTTTAGGATTAATCTTTCTCCAGGATTACCTGTATGTTTTCATACCCGTACTTTGCATCAGTTTATTCTGCATGGTGGGTTTAGCGGTTGTTAATCCGAATGAATCCCTGGTTTTGATTTTGTTCGGGAGTTATAAGGGGACCATCAAGGACAATGGTTTTTTCTGGTTCAATCCTCTTATGATGCGGAAGAAGATCTCACTCAGGGCACGAAACTTCGACAGCCAGCCTATCAAGGTCAACGACAAGGTTGGTAACCCGATCATGATCGGCCTGGTTTTGGTCTGGAAAGTGGAGAACACCTACCGGGCTGCCTTCGATGTAGATGAGTATGAACACTTCGTAACGGTTCAGAGCGATGCCGCACTGAGAAAACTGGCAGGCATGTATCCGTATGATAATTTTGAGGTTGAAAAGTCTGACAAAGCGGAACTGACTTTGCGTTCAGGTGTTGAAGAGGTCAATGACCAGCTTGCCTCTGAATTGATCGAGCGGCTTAATATTGCCGGGATCAAGGTCATTGAGGCCAGAATCAACTACATTGCATATGCTTCTGAAATAGCAGGTGCCATGCTGCGCCGCCAGCAGGCCCAGGCAGTGGTGGCAGCACGTGCCAAGATCGTTGAAGGCGCAGTTGGCATGGTTCAGATGGCTTTAATCCAGTTATCTGAAAAACAGATTATTGAACTGGATGAAGATAAAAAAGCCGCTATGGTATCGAACCTTATGGTAGTACTCTGTTCCGATGTTTCCGCACAACCGATCGTAAATGCAGGAACCCTTCATAACTAGCAGATAGGTAACCCATGAGTACCAAGAAGTCATTTGTCTTGCGATTGAATACAGAGATGTACGAGTCTCTGGAGAAGTGGGCGGAGGATGAGTTTCGCAGCACGAACGGACAATTGGAATGGATAATAAGTGAAGCACTACGAAAAGCGGGGAGATTGAAGAAGACTAAAGAAGAAAGAATTAAGAATAAAGAGCAACTTAATACCGGACAATGATAAAGGGGCGCAGGAAACTGCGCCTTTTTATTTATTGGTAAAAGCGTAGGAAATAAGGTTTGAGCCCATCTGCAGGGCTTTCAGTCGGGTGGCATCGGAGTCGCCATGAACCTGCGGGTCTTCCCATCCGTCACCCAGGTCGCTTTCATACGTATAGAAGCAAACCAAACGCCCTTCCCAGATGAGACCGAATCCCTGGGGGCGTTTGTTGTCGTGTTCGTGGATCTTGGGCAATCCGTTGGGGAAGGAGAAAGGAGAAAGGAAGAAGGAAAAAGTAGACGGGAGTTCGGTGAAATCCAGTTCGGGGAAGACCTTTTTCATTTCTCGGCGGATATAGGGATCAATGCCGTAGTTGTCGTCGATATGGAGGAATCCGCCGGCTAATAAGTATTTACGGAGGTTGGCCGCTTCGTCATCGGAGAAAACCACGTTTCCATGGCCGGTCATGTGGATAAAGGGAAGGGAAAAGATATCCCGGCTTCCAGGTTCCACAGTCATGGGTTCCTGACTGATGCTGGTTTTCAGGTTCTGATTGCAAAACCGGATCAGGTTGGGCAGGGAGGTGGGGTTGGCGTACCAGTCGCCCCCGCCGCTGTATTTGAGAAGGCCGATGCGGGTTTGGGCGGAGGAAGGCGAAAGAGTAAAGAAGAAAGAACAAAGAATAAAGAGACTGATAAAGAGGATAAGAGGATTAAGGTGATAAGATGATGCTTTAATAGTGTGTTTGTGGCTAGTCATGATTTTGCAAAGTTGCAGGTTTAGGTTGGATATCCGTAAGGGGAGTGGGGGAATGTTCAAAATTTCTTATTTTTGCGGCGACCCTGGAGAAATGCCGGAGTGGTCGATCGGGGCGGTCTCGAAAACCGTTGTACCCTTACGGGTACCGGGGGTTCGAATCCCTCTTTCTCCGCAACCTTAAGAGCACATTAGAGCAAGAGCCTGAATTTCACACCCAATTCGGGCTTTTGTTTTTTCTGATAGCGCACCAAGAGGCACGAAAAGGCACGATAGGAGTGGTCAAATCGGTGACCTTTCGGAAAGTTATCAACAGGTCTCGAATTGCATCCTAATGCCCTAATATGCTGCAACTTGCGTTTTAGAATGAAGAACTCGTTTGCGTACTTTGAAAAGTTAATTACTGGATTAATTTTTAAACTGTTACGCCATGAAACGAACCACTTTCAAGATTATGCTGTACCTGAAGCGTCAGAAGCTGAACGCTACGGGTGAGGTGCCCATTTACATGCGGGTTACTGTCAAGGGAGAACGGGCTGAAATCTGCCTGCAGCGATTCACACTTCCTGCAAACTGGGATCAGAGGACAGGACGTAGCAAATCCCGGGGTCCCCAAGCTGCTCTTCTGAACGAGTACCTTCAGCAATGCGAGAACCGGGTCTATGAGGTTCAAAAGGAACTCGAACATATCGGACGGGACGTTACAGCCGCAGCGATCAAAGTCCGCTATAACGGTGCTGATCCCGATAAACGGTTTTTGCTCCATGAGTTCGATGTCTACCTGACCCGGAAAGCGGAGCTGGTAGGAAAGGAGATTGCGCACGTCACGATCCAGAAGTATCGGATGTGTCTAAGCCACCTGAAAGAGTATATAAAACAGGAACTCCATGAGAAGGATTTAGCCATGAGTAGCCTGACCTTTGAGATGATTGATGGGTTTGACCACTTCCTGAGAACCGATAAGAACCAGCAATCCAATACAGCCGTCAAAACCATGCGTACCCTGAAGAGCTTCATCCGGCATGCCGAAGCCAACGAATGGATCAACCGGAATCCCTTTGGCAAGTACCGGGGTAAGCTGATACCCGTCGATCGGGGTTTCCTGACGATGGAAGAATTGAATGCCATCATGGATCACACGTTTAAAGTGGACCGACTCCAGCAGGTGGCCGATGTGTTTGTCTTCTGTTGCTTTACCGGATTAGCCTATTCGGATGTGAAAGAGCTGACCCCTGCGCATCTGGTGAAGGCGGCAGATGGTTCGTGGATGATCACGAAAAAGCGT
>JAZDGR010000142.1:0-2101 GCA_043806735.1 bacterium
CGGGGCGAAATCACCCCCAAAGTGTACGTCTGATGCCGGATTCCGCGGCTTCGCTCTGCTCGCAGTGACAATGATGCCGGACATTCCTCTTCCCACTTCCCTCTTCCTTCGTCCTACGTCCCACGTCCCACGTCCCACGTCACTTTCAGCATCTCCCGCACAATATTTTCCGCACCCGTGGCGATCTCGCTGATGCTGGCATCGAGCATGTAACACGGCGTGCTGAAAAATTTCTTGTCGGGGTCGATCACCACTTCCCCATGGGTGGTTTGCGTATAGGTATTCCCCGTTTTTTCAATGAATCCTCCGGAAGCAGGATCCTGACCGGTGGTGAGATTTGTTCCGGTAAAGAGCCTGGCCAGAATGACCGGAGCGATGCAGAGAGCGCCGATGGGTTTGCGGGCAGCAAATGTCGCTTTGATGGCTTTTTCAACTTCCGGATTTACCATGCATGCATCCCCTTTGAAAGCCCAGTCGCAGAGGTTTTTCGCGCAGCCAAATCCTCCCGGGATGATCAGGGCATCAAAAGTTGCCGGGGTATATTCTGACAGCGGCCGGATTTTTCCACGGGCAATCCGAGCCGATTCCACCAGTACATTGCGGGTTTCCTTGGTAACTTTTCCCCGGAAGTGATCAATGACATGCGCCATAGGAATATCCGGCGCAAAACAATGGGAAGAGGCGCCCTGTTTATCGATGGCCAGGAGGGTCAATACGGCCTCATGGATCTCGGCTCCGTCAAACACGCCGCAACCGGCCAGAATAACTGCAAATTTTTTCATGATTCTTACGTTTGATAAGTGTTCCTTTCAGGTTCTCAAAGATAAATATTTTACCTTTGCATGAGTTTCCCGCACAGATCTAAAATTTAACTCTTGTTCGATGAAGAAAATCCAGATGGTTGACCTCCTGAGTCAGTATCAGCACATCAAACCCGAAATTGATCAAGGGATCCAGGATGTGATCGATTCGTGCGCATTCATCAACGGTCCGGCCGTGAAATCTTTTCAGGACGACCTGGAGAAATACCTGGGTGTGAAACATGTCATTCCCTGTGCCAACGGTACCGATGCACTTCAGGTTTCGATGATGGCGCTCGGATTGCAACTGGGCGACGAGGTGATCACCGCTTCGTTTACTTTCATCGCCACTGGAGAGGTGATTGCCTTGTTGAAACTCACTCCGGTGCTGGTTGATGTCGATCCCAATACCTTCAATATCGATCCGGAAGCCATCCAACGGGCTATCACACCCAAAACAAAAGCGATCGTACCGGTCCATCTGTTCGGACAGTGTGCCCCGATGGAGGAGATCATGGAGATCGCCCGGAAACACAACCTTTACGTCATTGAAGACAATTGCCAGGCCATCGGATCCGATTACATTTTTTCTGACGGGTCGAACAAGAAAGGAGGAACGATCGGGCATATCGGATGCACCTCTTTCTTCCCGTCCAAGAACCTGGGTTGCTTCGGCGACGGCGGTGCGATCTTTACCAACGATGATGAGCTGGCAAAGCAGCTTCGTGTGATCGTAAACCATGGGATGACCGTTCGGTATTATCATGATTACATCGGGGTGAACTCCCGGCTTGACAGCATCCAGGCAGCCATTCTGAAGGTCAAGCTGAAACATCTCGACGAATATGCCGCCAAACGGCGTGCGGTAGCCGATTATTACGACCAGGCATTTACCGGTCACCCGAAGTTACAAATACCGTTCAGGTATCCAAAATCGACTCACGTTTTTCATCAGTATACCCTCGTTACGCGTGGGGTCGACCGCAAAGGATTGCAGGAATTCCTGGCATCGCGCGGAATACCTGCCATGATCTATTACCCTGTTCCGTTGCACTTGCAGAAAGCCTATATTGACCCACGATACAAACCCGGCGACATTCCGGTAACCGAAGCCTTGTCGGAACAGGTAATCTCCCTTCCGATGCATACCGAACTGGATGAAGAACAATTGAAACACATCACCACCTCTGTTCTGGAGTTTCTAAACAGATAGCCATGGAGAAAACCTATTTTGCACATGAAACAGCCGTCATTGATCCAGGTTGTAGCATTGGGAAGGGCACCAAAATATGGCATTTCAC
>JAZDGR010000143.1:0-5613 GCA_043806735.1 bacterium
CATGGGAATCTGGTTAAGTGAAACTTCCGTAATTAAGGCAAAGATAATCCATCTGAAGAAAAAGTCAATAATTTATTACTTCCGAAATCCGGGTAATCACGAAACTGCTCAAAAACGGGTTTCCCTGATCAACCCGGATAGCCATTTTATTCATCGCATTTCACATCGCAGAGTTTCTGTACTTTTACTGTCTGATTCACCAACACCCCAAAACACAATGGAGAAACAGGAACCCAAACCATCCCGGACAGATCCTTCCGGGAAAGCAGCCGCCCAGTCATTTCAACGGTTAAAGTACTGGATCGACCTGACCAAATGGTTTATCGCCAGTGTCGTACTGGTAACAGTTACAACGATAATCAACTGGGGCTTCCGCGACCGGGAAGCCGGACTGGCGGAGCTTAAATTTTACGACCGTTACGTCACTGAGCTGATTGTGCTGAACCCGAACCCGGTGCAGAAGCGCATGCTGGCCCAGTACTTCGCCTCCGTTACTCCTTCCGAAAAGCTAAGGGAACGATGGGAGATTTATTACGACTCGGTGTACATTGAATACCGGGAGTATATCGACCCGCTGCTGAAAGAGGATTCCCTAATCCGGATGCGATACCAGAGACTTCTCCAGCGCGAAAACCTGTCGGATGCCGCGACGGGTGAACTGATCCGGATGAAAGAACGGATGGACCAGATTGACAGGCTGCTTCATCCGTTACTCACGCTTCCGGCCGGTACAAACGAATTACCCCGGTAGGTTAAGTAAAAAAATGTTAAATGACATCTAGGTATTAAAATACGTTAGTATCTTTGCAGTCTAAATTCAACACGCAAAATGAAACAGATTATTTTGATTTTTTCAGTTGTGGTTTTCTTCGCGGGAACCGCAATTTCGCAGACGAAGTGGGACGTTCCGGCCAAATCCCATACCCTAAAAGCCGCCGTAAACCTGAAGGATGCTTCGGTGATCGCTACCGGAAAGGACCTTTGGGCAAAGCATTGCAAATCATGCCATGGGGCCAAGGGACTGGGTGACGGTCCGAAAGCCGCCATGTTGAAAACCAATCCGGGTGATTTTACTACCGCTGCTTTCCAGGGGCAGACAGATGGTGATCTTTTTTACAAAACCACCACCGGACATAACGAGATGCCTGCGTTCGGAAAAAAGATCCCCAGCGCCGCTGATCAGTGGTCGCTGGTCGCTTTCATGCGGACGCTGAAGCAGTAATCCGACCCTTCCATTCTGATACTCATGGCCCTTTCAGGGTGACGGTTCCCCAGGCGGTTAGTTTTTTCCCGGGAGAGATTGTCAGACTGCCTTCGGACTGGATGGTCAAGTTGTGGCAGGTCGTGGTTGCCGATGAGATGACTGGTTTAACAGGAGTATCGGGGATGACCACATCGTAAAGGGAGGTTGGAACCCTGGCGGGTGTCCAATTGTTGGGATTCCCCCAACTGGTATCGATGCTTCCGGTCCAGGTCAGGGTTTCAAATACGGAAGGTTCTTCGATCCGGATCTCCAGGACAGGATCTCCCAAGGCATTGGAGCAATAATGACACCAGCGCTGGGCTCCCGGTTCCCACTCACCGGGTGCAGTTACCCAGGGAGCGGTCTTGACCTTGGAGATCATGTGCGCTGCTCCCAGGTGGCGGTCAGGCAAGGTATCGGTATACATCGCGCTGACGAATTCACGATGCAGGTGTTGGGAAGGGCCATCTGAGGAGCCTTCATTGAACCAGCCATACCGGGAATTGAATACCCCTCCGGCCAGAAAATTATCGATGGAAACTGCTTTGGCTGCAATGCAGGTAGGATTGTCGAAAGCGCCTGTGTTGCACCCCTGGGTATATAAAAGAGGATAATTATGATCCGTTCCGTTTACCATGGAGAAATTGGAGTTGGTAATGGAGGAGATGGACAACCGCATCATATAGTCGTTATTTGTGTGCCCCAGGTGATGAATGAACGACCTGCCCCCGTTGATCAACGTTCGCAGGGAATCTGCACTCCATTGCCAGATAGTTCCTCCCGGGGGGACGATGCTGTCGTAAAGTTTTGCGATGGCATTGGTTGCAGAAGGGATGCCGTGAGTGAAATAGCCGCTGTCGGAATGATCGTCGATAAGCAGCTCCATAAAATCTCCTCCCAGAGTCAGCGGGTTGGCCCATAAGTACTCTCCGGCCAGTAATGGCCGGGTGAACTCCTCCAGCACCGGATTCGTCTGATAAGCGATTGATTTGTGGATCATATTCCGGAGTTCCGCTGTATCGTTGACGGGAAAACGGGCCACGGCAACTTCAGGCAGGAGATCGGGCTCATCAGTGACCTCCCCGTACACATGGTTTCCGTTGGCATCGAAACTACCATCCATTCCCGAAAAATAAAGATCGGCCGGAATGTTCCCATCGGTGTAAAGGGAAGAGGATTGCACCTGACAGTAAAAGCCGCGGTATGGCACATATACCGGGTTTCCGGCCAGGAGAACATATTCGATGTGGTTATTCTGATATTCACTGATGATGTAATTCCGGATTTTTTCCGGCAGGTCCCAACCGGAAACGGTGGCAGCAATGGTCGCGGTGGTTGTAATCCCGGTGGTGATCCCTTTGGCGGCATACATATCGATCAACTCCTGGAACTCGTTTTGGAAAAGTTCCGGTGTAATGATAAGGAATTGATAATCGGTCGTAGGGGTATCGGTTACAGGATATAGCCGGATCGCTTCCGGATTTTGTGCAAATGCTGCAATTCTTCTCGTGACAGGATCGGATGTATTCAGGTTTTTCATTGCTTCTTGCGACTGCTTTCCGGGCCGGGTCGTGATGCGGATGGTCATTTTCCGGTACCAGGATAGAACACCTGAGGCCGGGATGTAATTAACTGGTGTAAATGTGGTCAGGGCAAATGTATAACCATTCAGATGCTGGGTTATGAGTGATCCGGTTTTTTCAGCGGGATAGGTAGTGGTCATCCGGTACGTTTCGGCATTCCGGATAAAATCTCCGGAAAGGCCAAGTGAAACGGGACGTACATATTGGGCAGGGAAGAGATTGAATACACCCGGGAGGATGACCTCCTCTTCCCCGGTCCATTCCACCGAAACAGCTTCCTCCCCGGGAGGCAGCAGCAGGACTACCGGATGGTAAGGCAGCATGGGGTTTCCCGGCAGGCCTGAGAGAGCTGTATTATGAAACGTCACGACCTGGTAATCTCCTTTCGATGAGATAATAGGGTTGCCAAAATAATACGTATGTTCAACGGTTCCGGAAATGGAGAAAAATCCGGAAAATATCCAGAGAAGAATAAGTATCGGTTGTTTCAGGATCCACATGCCCGCCAAAGTTACTGAATTGGCCGGGAAATCAAAACAAATTCCGTGGTTTTTACCTCATCACAAAGGGGACGACAATGGCAATGATCCCCGTGAATACCACCACCATGATGAAGAGGTTGTAGCGCACGCTGTAATTCCCCAGCAGGGTCTGATCGTAATACTGATCAACCTGCTTGTCCTTATACATGGTGATCAGTCCGTTCAGCAACTTCTCACGGGTTTGCTTTCCCTTGATCAGTCCGAATATGACCACCAGGTTGACCAGGACGACCAGTACCACGAAAATAAACATCACGACCAGCATTGAATTGTCGGTGCGCGATTGGTCGACCACCCCGGCATTGATGGCCAGGGTGACCAGGTTCAATACAATGGCAGCCAGGATAAAGATGATATCGGTCCGGGTATTTTGCTGCAGCTCCGACGTAATGTGATTGTGTACATGTTCGATCATACGAGATTCCTCCTTTGTTTTTGAATTTGATATAAAAATACATTAAAGTTTGATGCAATCGGGCCAGGAATTTTTCCTGGAAACCGACCATACCTTATTTACGTAATTCAAGGCGTAGTAATTCTGGATCAGATGGAGCCAGTGCGAGCCCCGCGTATTTAACCGGATCACATCGGGGTCTTCCGATTCGGTAAAACCCATCATGCGGATAAAGTTCGAAATCAGGCCAAATTCCTGTTCGAAATCTACCTGAA
This sequence comes from bacterium, assembly GCA_043806735.1. Lineage (GTDB taxonomy): Bacteria > Bacteroidota > Bacteroidia > Bacteroidales > FEN-979 > QYOJ01. The sequence goes on from JAZDGR010000143.1 coordinate 4,038, forward strand.
ACAGTTCCCGGAATAATTTTTTTGAGATCGTTGTCTTGTAGAATTGCCAGTAAAGCCAGAATACCTTCTGCATTTTTTTACTGACATTCATCCGGATTGAAATCGGTAACCCGTGGTCGACCGTTTTCATATACTCCGGGATGGAAAAGGTGTTGAAATAGAACAGGTCTCCGTTATAGGAGCCCGAAGCTGCTCCCAGCCCCAGGTAATAATCACGGGTAACGGAAGAGAATTGCCTCGAGTGATTCTTGCTGAAGGACCATACATTGGTTCTTTCAAAAGCATGGTCCTGTAAAAAACGGGTAATGAAATAGTACATCCTTCTTCTGTTGTGAATGCCGGGAAGCCTCATTCGGGTCAGTTTCTTTAGTTCGCCGATCTCGGAGTGCGGGAAGGTGAACAACGGATAACAGGTGATCTGGTGCGCATGATGAGCGACAGCCGTGGAAAGGTCGCACCGGATGTCATCCAGACTCTGGTTTTCGATGGCGAAGATCAGGTCCACATTCACGTTATCAAACCCGCAATCCATGACGGTATCCAATGATTCGACAGCCCGGACTGACGAATAATCCCGTCCGATCTTTTTCAGATCCCGGTCGTTAAAGGATTGAATTCCCAGACTCACCAAATTAAATCCCATCGACTTTATTCTCTTTGCAACGGGTTTTTGGATGTCGGCCGGATTGGTTTCTATGGCAAGGTCTCCTTTGAGGTTGAAATACCGGTGCAGGTATTCGAGTACTTCGTCCAGTTCATTGATCAGCAAGGCAGGAGTTCCGCCTCCGATGTACAGGGAAGAAAAGGTCTTGTTCCCAAAGCGGTCGTGGTACAACCGGATCTCTTTCAGCAGGGCCTTTTTGTAATCTTCTGCCAGGGATGCCCTGTAAGGGATTTTGATATAAGGGCAATATGGACAAACATGCGTACAAAATGGAATGTGAATGTAGAGACCGGTATTTTCCTTCAGGTCGATTGAACCGGAATGAGCATAGCGGTGAAAAGTGAAATCATCTGATTTGTCGGACAAAATATTTCTGAACAGCTGGAACATCTGGAGGATCAATAATAGGTTAAGGCAGTACGGATTGCATTAAAATTCAGGCGGGATAGCTGGTAGATCTCTGCAAATCCCAGGTACCCGCAATTCCGGCAGATGTTCTCCTCTCCCACGGCCCTGCAACACCCGTAAAGCCGGTTATCGGCATAGAGATAGCTCAGGTTATTCGGTCGTACCCATGTATCAGTTGAAACACTGAGTAAAGCCGTCCGGGAGTTCACAATCTTATACCCCCTGGCTTTGAGAAACAAGAGCCGGTGAATGATCTCCTGTTTGGCGCCAACATTGAGGAACAGTTCATCTTCTCCGTGAACTGGCGTATAGAAATAGAAAAAGGTCCCTTTTACATTCCGGATGGCATCCATCTCCCGGAGAAATTCCTCCAGATTGTCTGCGTTCTTTCTTGTGATGGTGTAATTGACCAGCATGTTCGGATGATCCGATTGGGTAATCGTGGAAATGACCTTGTCATAAGTCAGCCCACGGATAGCATCGTGCACTTCCCGCACGCCGTCG
>JAZDGR010000144.1:0-5448 GCA_043806735.1 bacterium
ACCAGGCAGCCCTCAACGTGGATAAAATGAAGGTGCTGGACGAACAGACTCGAACATCCCTGCAGCTTCAGGTGGAGACGGTCCGAAACGCATTCAACAAATCCTACCTGGTGTTTTTGAATAAGAAAAAGAGCCTGCAAACGGCTTCAAAGATATACGAACAAACGATTATCAAATACCGGCAGGGGCTTGCCTCAAGCACCGACCTCAACCAGAAGTACAACCAATTCCTGGTTTCCGAATCGGATTATATCCAGGCGATGTTCGACCTGCTAAAGTCCGATATTGCGCTTTCAAAGCTGTTGGAAAAGGGTTAATGGCTATTAATAGAACGCTGATTACGCGGATGCCTATGGCAACGCTGATAAACGCAGATTTTATGATCCGTGAAAATCCACGTTTTATCCGTGTCATCAGCGTGCCATTGGATTGAGATTCTTCCTGAATTTTTTCCTCTGTATCCGGAGTTTCGTCCTGTAATCGATCAGGTATAGCGCAGGTACAAACACCAGTGTCAGGAAAGTGGCCACACTCAAGCCGAAAATGATGGTCCAGGAGAGCGGTCCCCAGAACATCACATTGTCCCCGCCGAACCAGATATGCGGATTCAGTTCAGTGAACAGGGTTTCGAAGTTGATGTTCATACCCACAGCCAGCGGAACCAGTCCGAGCATCGTCGCCGTAGCGGTCAGCACGACCGGAGTAATACGAACTCTCCCTGCCTGAATGATAGCCTGCCGGGTTTTCAGTCCGCGCTCCTTCAGTACATCGGAAAATTCGACAATCAGGATCCCATTCCTGACTACAATGCCTCCCAGAGCCACAATCCCCAATCCGGTCATGGTGATGGTGACGGGCATCTTGAAGATGATGACTCCTAATAACACCCCGATGATGCTGAAGATGACCTCCGAAAGGATGATCAGGGATTTGCTCAGCGACTTGAACTGGGTAATCAGGATAAAGAAGATCAGTCCGAGGGCAATGAGCATCGCTTTCATCAGGAAGGCCATCGTTTCGGCCTGGTCCTCACGTTCCCCGGTAAGGGTAATGTCTATTCCTTTGGGAATTTCAAATCCCGGGATGGAATTGTTGATGGAGGCAACCACCTCATTAGCCGTGTAACCTGAAAGGAGTTCCGAAGAGAGGGTGATTACCCGCTTCAGGTTTTTCCGTTTGATCCCGCCGTAGGTGTCTTTGTATTTCAGGGTGGCAACGGAAGAGATCGGGATTTGCCGCAGCACACCGCTGTTCATGTCGCGGTAGGTGATCTTGGCGTTGATGACCTTGTTGATGTTGTTGCGTTGCGCAGGAGAGTACCTGACCTGGATCGGATATTCATCCTCATCTTCCTTGTACTTGGAGACCTCCTGTCCGTATATGGCCGTGCGCAGCTCCATCCCGATTTGTCCGAGGGAGATCCCTTCGCGGTTGGCCCGTTCCCGGTCGATGTCGATGATGACCTCCGGCTTGTTATTCTCGAAATCGGATTTGAGTCGTTCAATTCCCGGAATTCCCAACGAATCCAGGTAGTGTTGGAAGGCATCTGCGGCCACGATGAGTTCGTCGAGGTTCTCGCCGGCAATTTCGATGTTGACCGGTTTCCCGGTAGGCGGGCCCATACGATTCTTCTCCACCGAGATCTTGGCTCCGGGAATATCTTTGACCCCTTCCCTGATGGCATCCAGGTAGCTGGTGGTAGAACCCTCCACCCGGTCTTTCCGCTCGATAAAATTCACCGTTACTTTTCCTTTGTTGGAAGAAACACTCCGGTCGAAAAATCCGGCCCCGGCGCCAAACCCTACGTTGGTGATCACCGACTCCACGTCGTGATTTTCCTTGCCAAGCACGTCGTAGATGCGTGTTTCAACCAGCAGGGTAACCGAATCGGTCACTTGCTGATCGGTCCCTTCCGGCATCTGGATGTAAACCAGGATGCTGTTGGGTTCGTTGTTGGGGAAGAAAAGTACTTTGGGTTTGACGATGCCGGTAAGTATGAAGGTGAAGATAAAGATCGCAACGATGGCGCCAAACAGGTAATATGGGTTCCTTCCGGTAAGAAAGAAGGCGAGTGTTTTTTCGTAAAATCGCATCATCCACGGCCAGGTGACGGTTTGGAACCTGAAAATGGCGTGTTTGATCCACAACCGGTAGATAGCATTGAGAAGGGTTGCCATTACCAACAGATTGCCCATCCAGAAGATGCCTCCGAGGTAAAAAACGGCTGCAGGAAGCAACAAAAAACTGCTGGAGATCAACAACTTCTTACGCTTTACTTTATAGCTTTGAATATCGTACTCATGCTTCATGAAAGAGACTGCGAACACCGGGTTGATGATGTAGGCTACGAAGAGGGAGGCAAAGAGCGTGAGGATGAGGGTTACCGGAAGGTAGTGCATGAATTTTCCGGTGATGCCCGGCCAGAAGGCCAGCGGAAAGAAGGGGGCGAGGGTAGTAAGCGTTCCTGAGAGGATCGGGACAAAGACTTCCCCCGCGGCATACTTTGCCGCTTTCACGATGTCGGGTTCCGACCGGTGGACCCGGTGGGTGTTTTCGATGACCACAATGGCGTCGTCCACGATAATCCCCAGGGCAAAGATGAACCCGAACATGACGATCATGTTCATGGTAAATCCCATCCAGGGGAAGATCAGGTAGGCTATAAACATGGAAAGCGGCACCGATAAAGCAACAAAGAAGGCAGTGTTCAGCCCCATGAAGAACATCAGCACCAGGGTAACAAGGATAAAGCCAATGATGATGGTGTTGTTCAGCTCTTCCAGGGTGCTTCGGGTGAACCTTGACTGGTCGCCGGTGATCGCCACGCTCAGGTCGGGGGGATAGGTGGTTTTTTCCAGTTCCTTCATGATCTCCTTGATCTTGTCGGATGCCTTGAGCAGGTTGAGTCCGCTCTTTTTGATCACGTTCAGGGTGATCACATTCTTCCCGTCGAACCGGGCAAAACTCTCCTGTTCCTTAAAGGCGTCTTTTACTTCGGCAATATCTTTGATGGAGACCGTAGCTCCGCTGGCCGATTTGAATAGGATGTTTTTGATCTCTTCCGGAGAGTTGAATTGCCCGGCCACGCGGATGGTCCGTTTCGTCCCGAAGGTAGTAATGGTGCCGGCCGACACCGTGACGTTTTCGCTGGAGATGGCGCGCTGGAGGTCTCCGAATGAGACACTTGCCGCCTGCATCTTGTACATGTCCACATCCACTTGGATTTCCCGTTCCAGGGCGCCCACAATATCCACCCGGGTGATCTCGGGAAGGGTTTCGATTTGGTCCTGGGCCTCTTCGGCATATTTCTTCAGCCGCTGAAGATCGTAATTTCCCGAGAGGTTGATATTCATGATCGGGATCTCCGAAATATCGACCTCTTGGATGTTGGGTTCTGATGGAAGGTTGTTCGGAAGTTTCGGCTTGGCTTTGTCCACGGCGTCGCGAACCCGTTGTTTAGCTTCCGGAACGGCGAGTCCCGGATTGAATTCCACCACGATGGTGGAGAAATCCTGCACCGAGTTGCTGGTGATCTTCTTTACATCCGCCAGTGATTTTGCCTCTTTTTCGATCGGACGGGTCACCAGGTTTTCAATGTCTTCGGGCGAAGTGCCCGGATAGACGGTGCTCACGATGATGGTAGGGATGACGATCTCGGGGAACTGTTCCTTGGGGATGCTGAAATAGGAGATCAATCCCAGTAAGGTGATGATGATGGTGAGCACATAGATGCTGGCACGGTTGTCGATGGCCCAACTGGTGGCAAAAAACTCCTTTTTCATAGATCAATCCTGTTGCTTGTAGGTAATGAGCTGCCCGTCGTAAAGATCCTTAAAGCCTGCCGTGATCAGCAGGTCGCCTGGGTTGACGCCATCTTCGATTTCCGTGAGCCCGTTGTAAGTGATGCCGGTCTTCACGTACTGTTTGCGGGCCATCTTTTTACCGTCTTTCGTTGCGGCGATGAACACATATTGCCCCTCGTCGCGCGACGACTGGATGAAATTTTGGGGGATGGAAATGGTAGAGGGATTGAAGTAATCTTTGATGCGCAAGACTGCGATCATGTTGGCGCGGTAAATCAGATGGTTGGTCGGCAACTCGGCTTCCACCACGAAGGTACGGTTGGTCGGATTGATGTATTTGGATGAAAAGGTCACTCTCCGGTCAAACTCCTCTCCCAGGTCGGGCAGGTAAACCTGAACCTGGTCGCCGGTCTTGATCTTGGCCGTATAGGCTTCCCCCACATCGGCCACCGCTTTGGCTTTGGAAAAGTTTACCACCCGGAATGCGGGAGACCCCGGTGAAGCCATCTGCCCCACCTTGATGGGGATCTCTTCCACCGTACCGTCGATGGGGGAGGTGATGTTCGACATTTTGAGCTGATCCTTTACCGTAGCGATTTTGTTCTCCAGCGATTCCTTGTTGTTTTTGGCGGTAAGATACTGCACTTCCGAGCCGATCTTCTGATCCCACAGGGTTTTTTGTTTGTCAAACAGGTCGGTGGCGAAGGCAAGCTGGCTTTCCAGTTCGTTGAGGGTTTGTTTCAGGACCTGAGCGTCCAGTTCTGCCAGGATCTGCCCTTTTTGCACATAATCCCCATCTTCCACAAGGATCCGGTTCACGACGCCGGGAGTGCGCGGACTCACGCCGATGTTCTCGTTTCCATCTACTTTTCCCTGCACTTCAATATAATGGCTGAAAGGCTCTTTCACCAAAGGTTCGACGCTGACCACAGTAGCAGGGGTACTTCCTTCGGGGTGGAGTTCTTTTTCGAGCGTCAGGATTTGGATCGACAACTGATCGCGTGTTTTCTTCAGTTTTTCCAGCCGGCCCTGCTTATCCTCCGGTCCGCCGCAGGCGACCAGGAACGCAAGGAAACCGGCAAGCAACAACGATTTTTTCATAGTTTCTATACCAGGTTTTGGGAGTTTCACAATTCAGAGGGGCAAAGGTAAGGAAAAATTTTTCCGTGAAAAACAGGGGAATGGGAGACTGATACGAGATACGGGATACGGGATACGGGATACGGGATACGAGATACGAGATACGGGATACGGGATACGAGATACGGGATACGATTTACGATTTGGGATTTGGGATTTTAGATTTTGGATTTTTTTTTGGGTGGATGTATAACCTTTTGGAGAGAAGTCGGATTAAGTGAAGCGTTCGCGTACTTGTACTAATGGAAATGCCACCGATAGGCAGGAGATAACCACAACAACTGAGAATACTATGAGAGCTTCAAAAATTGATTTTGAGGGAGAAATCCGAATCAAGGTTGAATTCCCTTACAATCGTGAAACAGTTTTGATGATCAAGCAGATACCGGATGCGCGATGGAGTAAAATCCTGAACGCGTGGCATATTCCCTACCGGAAGGATGTATTCGGGCAATTGAAGCAATTGTTTCCGGAGGTGGAGTATCCGAACAAAGAGCCGGGGTTA
>JAZDGR010000145.1:0-50604 GCA_043806735.1 bacterium
TAATGGCGCCAAATTCCTCTTCGAGGGCTACAATGAGCATTATAATCCTACTCCCTATTTTGATACCCTTTATTATCCAAATACGGATAGCATAACCGGTATCTGTACCAATCCCCAGTACGCAGTTGACGTTTACCGGGGGACCAATCTGCAGTCGATCTGGTACCGTGAATACAATTTCGGCTATGGCCGTAAAATTATGGAAAAAGAGGACTTTATATGGTATGGAGGAATCGGGATCAAGTACATCGCCGGATATGGCAGTTATATGTACAACCAAAATGGCGATGAACTGCTGGGATATACAGCTTTATCCCCCGTCTTTGATGTCGATTACGATGAACCCTCCCCTTCACTCATCACGAAGAAAGGATTGAAACGAGTGGGCGATGGGATGGGCTTTGACATTGGATTTACCTTCCTCGTCAAAGAGAAGATTAAGATCGGTGTTGCGGTGAATGATATCGGCTGGATTACCTGGAACGGCAATGTCTACCAGGGAAATAACGTGAAAGTGGAGCGCATTGAATCCGCCGGCCTCGATAACTATAATATCTTTGCCCAGGGACAGTTGATCAATGCCGATAATGCACCGGGTGATCCCAGCATGTGGACAGGCCTGGCTAAGAAAACCATGTCGCTTCCAATGAATTTCCGCGGCGGGATCAGCTGGCGGATCGAACCGGAAGTCGAAGTGGGTTTTGACTCCTATATCCCTCTGAACAAAGATATCCCGGGAAGGTACGAGTCCTCGATGTTTGGACTGGGTTGCCATTATGATCCGGCAAAATGGGTGCAGCTCTCTGCCGGGATGACTACCGGAAGTAAAATCGGCTTCAACATTCCGTTTGGCGTTTCATTCTTCCCTGTTCGCGATAAGATGGCCTGGGAACTGGGATTCGCCGTCAGAGATATGATCTCCTGGTTCAAGCAGGAAAACGTAAATGTTTCAGCCGCCTTCGGCTTCCTGAGATTCAGCTTCGGTGAAAAAAAGGGAGGATGATCGCCAAAGTTCTGATCGCCAACAGAGGGGAGATTGCCGTCCGCATCATGCGTTCCTGTCGCGAAATGGGCATTGTCTCCGTGGCGGTATATTCTGATGCAGACGAAGATTCCATGCATGTCAGGTACGCCGATGAAGCTTATCATATCGGGCCGGCCCCATCGGCCGAAAGCTATCTGAAAATGGATGTGATCCTTGAGGTAGCGAAAAAATGTCACGCGGATGCCATACATCCGGGTTACGGCTTCTTATCCGAAAATGCCAACTTCTCGCAAAAGTGCCGTGATGCTGGAATTATCTTCATCGGCCCCGGCCCCGAAGCCATCCGGTCTATGGGAGATAAGATTACCGCACGGAAGAACATGATAGCGGCTGGAGTACCAGTGGTTCCGGGTACCACCGAACCGATCAGCGATGACGCCAAAGCGGTGGAAGTGATCCGCGAAATCGGGCTCCCGGTGATGATCAAAGCATCTGCCGGTGGCGGCGGGAAAGGAATGCGCCTGGTAAAAAAGGAGGAAGACATTGTCAGCTCCATCCGGATGGCCAGGTCGGAATCGGTATCCGCTTTTGGGGATGATTCCGTTTACATTGAAAAATATATTGAGTCGTCACACCATATTGAATTCCAGATCCTGGCAGATAATCATGGCAATGTCATTCACCTGTTCGAACGGGAATGCTCCGTTCAGCGCCGGCATCAGAAGATCGTGGAAGAGACTCCTTCCCCGCTCATCACCCCCGATGTGCGGGAAGCGATGGGAAAAGCTGCCGTTGCTGCTGCCAAAGCCGTCCATTATTCCGGAGCCGGTACAATCGAATTTATCGTGGACGACAACCGGAATTACTATTTTCTTGAGATGAACACCCGGTTGCAGGTGGAGCATCCTATCACCGAACGGGTGGTTGGCGTCGACCTGGTTCAAGAAATGATCCGCATCGCAAACGGCGATATACTCTGGCTGAAACAGGAAGATCTTCACCAGAACGGCCACGCCATCGAATGCCGGATCTACGCCGAAGACCCTGATAATAACTTCATGCCCAGTCCGGGAAAGATCGCCCACCTCACTGAACCGAAAGGACTTGGCGTACGGTGCGACGGATACATTTACGAAGGATATGAGATCCCGATCTACTACGACCCTATGATCTCCAAACTGATCTGCTGGTCCCGCACCCGGGAAGGAGCGATCGCCCGCATGAAACGGGCTCTCTATGAATATAAGATCACCGGGGTGAAAACCAATATCCGCTTCCTGGAACTGATCATGGACTGCCCGGCTTTCAAGGAAGGGAAATACAATACCCAGTTCATTGAAAAGAACCAGGCATACCTGACAAGCTCGGATGCTCCAGATCCGCGGAACGAAGACAGGGCCATCTTGGTAGTCTTCGCCGATTACCTGAAGAAACTGGATAAATATGAAACCAAGATCATTGCAAAAGAAAGCAAGGCGGATTGGAAAGGTGCCGGGCGAAAGAAGAATCTCTATAATTAGTGTATATCCATAACCCATTCAGTTATGAGGTCGCTGGAAATTACCCTGAATGACCGGGTGGCAAAAGTAAGGTTGCTGGAACGGGAGGGAAACCGGTTCCGCATAGCTGTGGACGAAAAAGAGTATGACGCCCGCATCCTCATGGTGGAACGGGGGATCTACCTGATGCTGTTGGATGGAAAATCTTACAACATCGAGCTGATCGAAGAAGGTAGTCCGAAAAAGTATTACATCAATACCTACCGGTATTCGTACAATGCCGAGATCATCGATGCCGAGACCAAATACCAGAAAAGCCGTCATGCCGATCATGGAGATGATACCGATGTGATCTCCAGCCCGATGCCGGGAAAGGTAGTACGAATCCTGGTCAAGGAAGGCGATCGGGTAACAGCTGGAGATACCGTAATTGTGGTATCGGCGATGAAAATGGAGAGTGAGTACAAAGTGAAAAGCGACCGCGTAATCAAGGAGATCAGGGTAAAAGAGGGGGATACGGTCAATGCGCATGATCCGCTGATAGTTGTAGAATAATAAAAAAGGGAAACGATGACGACACTCGAAGATAAACTGAATCTGTTTCAGGAAAAAAGCAAACTCGCCGAATTGGGAGGAGGTCAGGACCGTATTGACAAACAACACAAGGCAGGACGTCTCACTGCACGGGAACGGATTCTGCTGCTGCTGGATGCGGGTTCCTTTGTTGAAAAAGATAAATTCGTTACCCACCGCTGCCATGATTTTGGGATGGAGAAACAAAAAGTTCTTGGCGACGGGGTCGTCAGCGGGTATGGGAAGATTGACGGCAGACTGGTATTCGTTTTCGCGCAGGATTTCACTGTATTTGGTGGAACCCTCAGCCGGGCCAACGCCGATAAGATCACCAAGATCATGGACCTGGCTTTCCACATGGGGGCGCCCGTCATCGGTCTGAACGATTCGGGCGGAGCCAGGATCCAGGAAGGGGTTGAAAGCCTTGCAGGATATGCCGACATCTTTTACCGGAACACCAAATGTTCGGGCGTGATCCCGCAGATCTCTGCGATACTGGGTCCTTGTGCCGGCGGCGCCGTTTACTCTCCTGCCCTTACCGATTTCATCTGTATGGTGAAAGATACCAGCTACATGTTCGTGACCGGCCCCGATGTCATCAAGGCGGTGACTCACGAAGAGGTGACCATGAACGACCTCGGGGGAGCCATGACCCACAACTCAAAAAGCGGGGTAGCTCACCTGGTCGCCGAGAACGACGAGCAAGCCATGATCATGTTGCGGGAACTGGTCAGTTTCATCCCTTCCAACAACATGGAAGAGGCCCCAATCAGGTCCTGCACCGATCCCATCGACCGGGCCGACGAGAAACTGTCCACGTTGGTTCCGGATGATCCCAATAAACCCTACGACATGAAAGAGCTGATCACCACCGTGGTGGATCACAACATATTTTTTGAAATTCAACCACATTTTGCCCAGAATATCATCATCGGATTCGGACGGTTTGACGGCCGTTCGGTGGGAATCGTAGCCAATCAGCCGGCCCACCTCGCCGGCGTGCTCGATATCAGTTCCTCCGTGAAAGCTGCGCGCTTTGTCCGCTTCTGCGATGCTTTCAACATCCCGATCGTCACCTTCGTGGATGTCCCGGGATTCCTCCCCGGCACCACCCAGGAATTCGGCGGCATCATCAAGCACGGAGCAAAACTTCTTTACGCATACTGCGAAGCAACCGTTCCACGTATTACCATTATTACACGGAAAGCTTACGGCGGAGCCTATGATGTAATGTCGAGTAAACACATCGGGGGCGATATCAACCTCGCCTACCCCACGGCCGAAATCGCAGTCATGGGACCGGAAGGCGCTGTCAACATCCTGTACAAAAAAGATAATCTCCCTGTCGATAAACGGCAAAAAGCGGTGGATGATTACAAAACCACCTTTGCCAGTCCGTATAAAGCGGCCGAACTGGGCTATATCGACGAGATCATCCATCCGAAAGAGACCCGCTTCCGCCTGATTCGTGCGCTGGAGATGACGCAGACCAAAACAAAATCGGGCCCGCCAAGGAAACACGGAAATATTCCATTGTAATTAAAAAAAATTACATATCTTTGCAGCGAGTTTGAAAGTCATGAGCAGAGGGGACCAAAAGTCCCCTCTTTCATTGAAGAAAAATAACTTAATGACTAATTATCAATGACCAATACCAAATGACAAAATAAAATGGAACAGCTCAATTTAGTCGAAACCTTTTCTGAATTTAAGGAATTCAAGAATATCGACAGGGAAACGATGATGATCATCCTGGAGGATGTATTCAAGCATATGCTGACGAAACGGTTCGGTTCGGCCGATAATTTCGACATCATCGTAAACATCGACAAAGGCGATCTCGAGATCTGGCGGAACCGCACCATCGTGGAAGATGGAGCCGTGGAAGATGAGAATACGCAGGTACCTTTGTCGGAAGCGATTAAGATCGAACCCGACTTTGAAGTCGGGGAAGAGTTTTCGGAAGAGATCAAACTGGGTGGCTTTGGCCGCCGCGAGATCCTCTCCATCCGGCAGAACCTGATCTCCAAGATCCAGGAATACGAGAAGAACAACATCTTCCTGAAGTACAAAGAGAAAATCGGCGAGATTATCACCGGCGAAGTATACCAGGTCTGGAAGAAAGAGATCCTTGTGCTGGATGATGAAAGCATCGAGCTGATCCTGCCCAAATCGGAGCAGATCCCTTCTGACTTCTATCGCAAAGGCGATACCATCAGGGCGGTGGTTTCCAAAGTGGAGATGAAAAACAACACTCCGTACATCATTCTTTCCCGTACGTCGGAAGTATTCCTGGAGAAGTTGTTTGAATCGGAAGTTCCTGAAGTTTACGACGGACTGATCAGCATCCGGAAAATCGTTCGTGTGCCGGGAGAACGAGCCAAAATTGCGGTCGAATCCTACGACGATCGCATCGACCCGGTAGGCGCCTGCGTAGGGATGAAGGGATCCCGCATCCACGGCATCGTGAGGGAACTGAAAAATGAGAACATCGACGTGATCAACTTTACTACCAATCCTGCGCTCTTCATCCAGCGGGCCCTGAGTCCGGCTAAAATCTCTTCCATCGTGATCGATGAACCGAACAAGAAAGCCGATGTGTTTATGAAACCTGACCAGGTCTCCCTGGCTATCGGGAAAGGCGGGTACAACATCAAACTGGCAGGGAAACTGAGCGGATACGAGATCGATGTCTACCGGGATACGGATGTGGATAATGAAGATGTGGATCTTCAGGAATTCTCAGATGAGATCGATCAGTGGATCATTGACGAACTCAAAACGATCGGATGCGATACAGCCAAGAGCGTGATCGACCTGGAGGTGGAAGAACTAGTGAAACGAACCGACCTGGAAGTGGAGACCATCAACGAAGTAATGCGCATTTTAAAGGCTGAGTTTGAATAAAAAATCATAATTTTACCGCGATATGAGTGAAGCAGCTACATCGGTAAGGTTAAGTAAGGCAGCCCGGGAGTTCAACATAGGGATTGCCACGGTGGTGGATTTCCTGAATAAAAAGGGATTCAAGCTGGACCGCGATCCCAATGCCAAATTAACGGGGGAAATGTACAACCTGCTGATGAAAGAGTTTGCGACTGAAAAGCACGTAAAGGAAGAAGCCAAGAAGATCGGTCTGCAATTCAATGCTCACGAAACCATTACCATTGAAAATAAACGCACGGCTGTTGAGGAACAGGAGAAAGAGCTAGATGATCTTTTCATCAAGAATGTTTCACTCGTTTTCGAAAAGAAACAGGCTGCCACAGAAAAGAAAACCAAAGATGAGCCAGCCATGGCCAAACCGGAGCCGGTAACGAAACAGGCAGAGCAGGCTTCCGAAGAGAAACCGGAAAAAGAAAAACCGGCGAGTAAGGCCACTGCTGCGGGAGAGAAAAAGACGGAACCGCTGCGGGAAGAGACACAACCTGTGTTCGAAGAACCCCCTAAGACCGATCTGAAAATAATCGGAAAGATTGACCTTTCGACAGTTGAAAAGAAACCGGCAAAGAAAGGGAAAGAGAAAAAGAAAGCGGGAAAAGAGGAAGAGCCGGCAGTTATTGAAGCCATTACAGAGCCTGTGGTTGTCAAAGCCCCTGAGGAACTTCCCGTAGCTCCGGAAGAGAAGAAAGAGGCCAATTTCATTCCCCGGGAAAAGATCAGGCTGGAAGGGCCCACGATCCTCGGTTCTATGATCCTGCCGGAATCCAAAAAAGCAGAGAAAAAGAAACGACCGGTCGCCTCTTCCTCCGATGATTCGGTAAAATCGAAGAAGAAAAAACGGAAACGGATCAAGCACCAACCCGGTGAAGAGCTGCCACCGCATCCGGGCGAACAACCGAAAGGAAGGTTCCGGGATAAAAAGTTCGTAAGGGACATCCAAAAACCGGAGATCTCTAAAGAGGATATTGAACGCCAGATCAAAGAGACGCTTTCACGGTTGAGTCCAATGGGTAAATCAAAAGGCTCCAAATATCGTCGTTTGAAACGGGAAGCCCTCAGCCAGCACCTGATTGAAGAGCAGGAACGGGTTGCCGAAGGCAAACAGATCATCCAGGTTACGGAATTCGTCACCGCCAACGAACTGGCAACGATGATGAGCATCCCGGTAACCGATGTCATCTCAACCTGTATGACCCTGGGTATGTTTGTCTCTATAAACCAGCGTCTGGACGCGGAAACTCTCAGTCTGGTCGCCGAAGAATTCGGATTCAAAGTGGAGTTCGTCAGCGTGGAAGTCCAGGAAGCAATCTCGCAGTCGGAGGAGGAGGATGACGGCTCCAACACCTCAGATCGTCCGCCTATCGTTACGGTCATGGGACATGTCGACCACGGAAAGACCAAGTTGCTGGACTACATCCGCAATACCAACGTGGTTGCGGGAGAAGCAGGCGGCATCACGCAGCACATCGGCGCGTACGAAGTGTTGCTGGAGAACGGGAAGGCCATCACCTTCCTGGATACCCCGGGCCATGAAGCTTTTACGGCCATGCGGGCCAGGGGAGCCAAGGTAACGGATGTAGCCGTCATCGTGATCGCCGCAGACGAACATGTGATGCCCCAGACGCGGGAAGCCATCAACCACGCCCAGGCAGCCGGAGTTCCGATCGTATTTGCATTCAACAAGATCGATAAGCCCAATGCCACTACTGAAAAGATCCGGGAAGCGCTTTCCAAAATGAACATCCTCGTGGAAGAATGGGGAGGAAAATACCAAACCCAGGAGATCTCCGCCAAAAGCGGTACCAATGTGAACCTGCTGCTGGAAAAGGTTCTCCTGGAAGCAGAACTTTTGGAGCTGAAAGCGAATCCGGACAAACAAGCCATCGGTACTGTTATCGAATCCTCTCTCGACAAAGGACGTGGATATGTGGCAAAACTACTGGTTCAGAACGGCACCCTGAACATCGGGGATATCGTCCTCGCCGGCTCCACTTACGGTCGCGTGAAGGCGATGTACAATGAGCGGAACCAGGTAATTAAAAAGGCCGGACCCTCCACGCCGGTCCTGATG
Source organism: bacterium (assembly GCA_043806735.1). GTDB lineage: Bacteria > Bacteroidota > Bacteroidia > Bacteroidales > FEN-979 > QYOJ01. The sequence goes on from JAZDGR010000145.1 coordinate 8,072, forward strand.
CTTGGACTCAACGGAGCTCCCCAGGCCGGCGACGGGTTCAATGTCATGTCCGACGAACGGGAAGCCAAGTCCATCAGCAACAAACGTTTTCAGTTGCAACGCGAACAAGACATCCGTACCCAGAAACACATCACCCTGGACGAGATCGGGCGCCGCATCGCGATTGGCGACTTCAAGGATCTGAACATCATTGTGAAAGCCGACGTGGATGGTTCCGTGGAAGCGCTCGCCGACTCCCTGATCAAACTTTCGACGGCCAATATCGGCGTGAATGTAATCCATCAGTCAGTCGGTCAGATCACCGAATCGGATGTGCTGCTTGCTTCGGCCTCCAATGCCATCATTGTCGGGTTCCAGGTTCGGCCTTCCTTTTCGGCACGGAAATTGGCCGAGCAGGAACAGATTGATATCCGGCTCTATTCCATCATTTACCAGGCGATCGAAGAGATCAAAGCTGCCATGGAAGGGATGCTCTCCCCCGAAATCGAAGAGAAGATCACCTGCAATGTGGAAGTCCGGGAAACTTTCCGGATCACCAAAGTAGGTACCGTGGCCGGATGCTATGTGCTCGACGGGAAAATCACACGCAACACGAAGGCCCGGATCATCCGCGACGGTATTGTGGTCTATTCCGGGAACCTCGCTTCCCTGAAGCGCTTCAAGGACGACGTAAAGGAAGTCACTACCGGTTATGAATGCGGACTAAACATCGAGAACTTCAATGACATCAAGGTGGGAGATATCATTGAAGGATACGAAATCATCGAAACCAAGCGGAAGCTTTAAACCTTATTTTCTGATTGTCTGGGTCCGGTCGGGCCCGGTTGAAATCAGGTCGACCGGTAATCCGGTCACCTGTTCGATATAGCGGATATAATCTTTTAGCTCGGCCGGAAGTTCCTGATATTCCGTAGCCTTCTCCAGCCCGGTATTCCAACCAGCCAGTTCCTCAAAAACAGGTTGTATTTTCCTATCCCCCAGGTCAACGGGCAACCTATCGTTAATACCTGTTTCAGTCGAATAGCCGGTGCAAACGATTATGGATTTCAGGGTGTCGAGAACATCCGCCTTCATCATGATTAGGCTGTTGACGCCATTCAGCATGATGGCATATTTCAACGCGGGAAAGTCAAGCCAGCCGCATCGGCGGGGACGGCCGGTGGTGCTGCCGAATTCGTGGCCCCGGGTTCGCAGCAGATCGCCTATTTCATTTTTCTGTTCCGTCGGGAAAGGCCCACTCCCTACCCGGGTGCAATAGGCTTTAAACACACCATGAATCTTGCCGATCCTGTGCGGTGAGATACCAAGGCCCGAGCAGGCTCCGGCGGCGATAGTATGGGAGGAAGTCACATACGGATAAGATCCGAAATCGATGTCGAGCATAGTTCCCTGGGCCCCTTCTGCAAGGACAGGTTTCCCCTCATCCAGACACCGGTTCAGGTAGTATTCACTGTCAATAAAGCGATACTCTCGCAAACGTTTGACCGAGTCCAACCAGGCCGTCTCGTAATCATCAAAACACAATCCGTCTATCATGTAGTTCTGATAATCAAATCCATAGTTGCCGATTATTGCCATATGCTGCTTTTTCAGAACGGCATAGTACTGCAGGAATTCCGGCTCCAGAATCGTCCCGGCCCGTATTCCGTTTCTGGCATACTTATCGGTATAGGCAGGGCTGATCCCTTTCAGAGTTGATCCGATTTTTGATATTCCTTTGGCCGTTTCATAAGCAGCATCCAGCAACCGGTGTGAAGGAAGAATCAGGTGAGCCCTGCGCGAGATCAACAGGTTCAGTTCAGGCCTTACATGCGCTTCATGTAACCTGTCAACCTCTTGGAAGAGAATGAACGGATCAATGATCACCCCATTTCCAATTACATTTTGCTTCTCGGGATGAAAAATCCCCGACGGGATCGTATGCAGGATAAATTTCTTTCCGTCAAATTCAATGGTATGGCCCGCGTTGGGCCCGCCCTGAAAGCGGGCAATCACCTCGTAACGGGGAGTGAAAACATCCACGATCTTTCCTTTACCCTCGTCTCCCCACTGCAATCCTAAAATAACATCAACCTTCATGAATGGAGGGGTTTATTTCTGCTCGTTGGATAGTCCGTAAAAGGTAAGTGAATGATGTGAGATTCTTACATTACAAAGCTCTTCCACGCGGGTCTTGATCTCTTCCACGCGGGGATCATAGAATTCTATGACTTCGCCTGTGTCGTCATAAATGAAATGATCATGCTGAATCATCAGGTTGTTTTTTTCAAACTGGGCATAGTTGGTTCCGAACTGGTGTTTGGTAACCAGTCCGCAATCCAGTAACAGCTCGATCGTGTTGTACAGGGTGGCACGGCTGACCCTGTACTTGTGGTTCTTCATCCGGATGTACAGCGTTTCGATATCAAAATGTCCATCGGTAGCGAAAATCTCTTTCAGGATGGTGAATCGCTCTGGCGTCTTTCTGTGGCCATGCCTTTCCAGATATTCTGTAAATAGTTTTCGAATGTTATCAAAAGGATCTTCGGCTGTTTTCTTAATCATAAGATCGAAATTTCTGATAAAATTACAAAAATAAGTTTATTTAGACATGGTTCAAATAATTTTTTTATTCGATGCGGGCGACATTGCGGATTCCTTCCACTTCCCGGAGATTTATAAGAAGCCTGTTCAGGGTATTTACATCCTCAACATACAAACGGATTTCACCTTCAACGTACCCGTCTTTTTCCTCAAGTAAAAAAGATTTCATATTCAAGTTCAGCTCCGAGGATATGATCCGGGAGATATCCGCCAGCATTCCGATTTTATCAATACCTGTAAGCCTGATGCCTGTAAGAAAGGAGATGGATTCGCGGTTGATCCAGTTTACCTTCACCATTGTATTCCCGAACCTCGACATCAATTCGATCGCCCTGGAGCAATTTTTCCTGTGGATCTGGATAGGTAACTGTTCCGATACGATCAGTCCGATAACCTCATCACCCGGGATCGGATTGCAGCAAGGCGCGGGTTCAAAGCCCTTGTGTTTTAAACCCGTCCCGGAAGCTGTCTTCGTCCCGAAGGAAGTGATCACTTCTTCCAGGGTTTTCTCCTTTTTAACAACCTCTTTCGGACGTACGATATTCACGGGTTTGGTCAGAAAAGTCAGCCAGCCGCTTTTCAGATCTGCGGCAGAGAATATTTTCACATCTTTGATCCCGATCTTATCCTGGGCGACGGCATAAAAAAGATCGATCGGGGAAGCAAAGTTCATCGAGAGCTGAAAACGCTTTATGTTCTCAGGCGTGAAGTCGACATTGAATTTTCCAAACCAGATCTTCAGCCTGTCCTGTCCCTCTACCTGAAATTCCTTTTTATACTCCCGCACCGCTTGCTTGATGTTGCTTTTGGCACGGGTGGTCACCACATAGCCCATCCATTCATCTCGGGGCGATTGCCTGGAGGAGGTGATGATCTCCACCTGCTGCCCGTTCTTCAGCCGGTGGTTGATAGGAACCAGTTTTTTATCCACTTTCGCCCCAATACAGGTGTTTCCAATCTCAGAATGGATGGCGTAAGCAAAATCCAGCACGGAACTGTTGGCAGGCAGTGTCCGCAATTCCCCCTGGGGTGTAAATACGGAAATCTCATCCAGGAAGAAAAATCCCTTGATATCATCGATGAAGTCCAGCGCGTTATCTTCCGATGAATCCAGCATCTCCTTGATCCGGTCAAGCCACCTGTCGAGCTGGCTGCTTACCTTCATGGTATCCTTGTATTTCCAGTGGGCGGCATATCCCTTTTCATCGATCTCATCCATTCGTTTGGAACGGATCTGGATCTCGACCCACTGGCCGGTATGGCTCATGACTGTGGCATGTAGGGCCTCGTATCCGTTTGCTTTGGGAATGGAAATCCAGTCGCGGAGCCGCTCCATGTTGGGTCTGTAAATATTGGTGATGATGGAGTAGGCTTTCCAGCAATCCGCTTTTTCGGTATCCAGCGGGGAATCAATTATGACACGGATGGCAAAAACGTCGAAAATCTCTTCAAAGGGAACCTCTTTTTTCTTCATCTTCTCCCAAATGGAATCGATCGATTTCTCCCTCCCGGAAATGCTGAACCTGAAGTCCTGGTCATTCATCGCTTTCCGGATCGGGTTGATGAACCGGTTGATAAACCGGATCCGTTCCTCCTCTGTGTCCTTCAGCTTTTTTGAGATGCTTTCGTAGATCTCGGGATCGGTATACTTCAGCGCCAGATCCTGCATCTCGATCATGATGGCGTGGAGCCCCAGCCGGTGAGCCAGAGGGGCATAAAGGTATATGGTCTCGGAAGCCACCTTCAGTTGTTTCTCCGGTGAAAGGGCATCGAGGGTCCTCAGGTTATGAAGACGGTCGGCCAGCTTGATGAGGATCACTCTGACATCGTCGGACAGAGTCAGCAAAATCTTCCGGAAATTTTCGGCCTGGACCGATGCGGTTTTGTGATCAAATATTCCTTTGATCTTGGTGAGCCCGTCAATGATCGAAGCCACCTTATCCCCAAACAATCCTTGAACGTCTTCAAGCGTAAATTCCGAATCTTCTACCACGTCATGCAGCAATGCACAAATGATGGAAGTCATCCCTAAACCAATCTCCTGCACTGCAATGGTGGCTACATCCAGAGGATGGTAAATATAAGGCTCTCCGCTCTGTCGCCGCATGTCCTTATGCGCCTCGACGGCCATGTTGAAGGCTTTCCTCACGGTCTTCCTGTCCTCCTCCCGCTTGGGCTGCCAGACTCTCATCAAAAAACGGTACCGCTTCAGGATTTCCTTTTTCTCTGTGGCCGGATCGCTTTGGTACATAGAGGTAATTCACTTTCAGACAGATTGCAAAATTAGATAAAATTAAGTCGGAAAATAGTACTTTTGACCTGAGAATTACACTGTTTTCCTGTTCTATGCTTAACCGTCATTGCTACCGTCTTTTTCTTGTGTTCTTATCCCTTATCCCGTATCCCGTATCTCTTTTCGCAACTCACCAGCGTGCAGCCGAGATCACATACCGGCACATCGATAAACTCACCTACGAAATCACGCTCATTTCTTACACGTATACTCCCAGTCCGGCCAACGCCTACAGAGATTACCTGACCATCCACTGGGGCGACGGCGAGATAACCGAGATTCCCCGGGTGGAGATCAAATACCTCCCCAATGAAATTTCGTTTAACCGGTATGTGGGAAGACATACCTTTCCGGGGCCATCCACCTATACCATCTCCTGCGAAGATCCGAACCGGAACGGGGGGATCCTGAATATTCCCAATTCGGTGAATGTTCCCCTGTTTATCTACTCCGAACTGATGATCAGTCCGTTTATCGGAGGCTACAACAACTCACCGGTACTGCTGTTGCCCCCGATCGATAATGCCTGCGTCCTCCAGCCTTTTCTCCACAACCCCGGGGCATATGATCCCGACGGAGACAGTCTCTCCTACCGGCTGGTAACCTGTTTGGGCGCTATGGGGCTTCCCATCCAGGGGTATACCCTGCCCCCGGCTACCGACTCCCTAACACTGAATCCGATAACTGGTGATTTCTACTGGGACTCCCCGCCTCAGCAGGGGGAATACAACGTTGCCATCCTCATTGAGGAGTGGAGAAACGGGATGAAAATAGGGAGTATCCTCCGCGATATGCAGATCATCGTGATCGCCTGCAACAATCACCCTCCGGTGATCGAACCTTTACGGGATACCTGTGTGGAAGCCGGACAAATGCTGACCTTCCCGGTTACCGCTTTCGATCCCGATTCCAACATTGTGACCCTTACAGCTACAGGTGGCCCCTTCATCCTCCCGGAGAATCAAGCGTTCATGGATCCCAATCCGGCGGTGGACACGACCCGGGTAACTGCATGGTTTGTTTGGCAAACCGTTTGCGACCACGTCAAAAACCGACCGTACCAGGTCTTCTTCAAAGCCCAGGATGACAGCAAACCAGTCAGTCTGACAAATATCAAATCGATGACCATCCGGGTGGTAGGGCCGGCGCCGGAAAACCTGGCTGCTACGCCGCTCGGAACCACCGTGACCCTGACCTGGGATCCCTACGTCTGCCAGAATGCTTCAGGATTCTACATTTACCGGAAAGCTGATTCATCCGGATTTGTTCACGACACCTGCGAGATCGGCGTACCCCCCTACCTCGGATATTCGAAGATAGTTGTTATCAACGAGTTGTCTCAAACCAGCTACCTGGATAACAATAACGGAAAAGGGTTGGTTCAGGGGGTAAAATATTGCTACCTGGTAACCGCTTTTTATCCCGACAACGCCGAGGGATATGCCTCCAATGAAGCCTGTGCCACCCTGAAGAAAGATGTTCCGGTAATCACGAATGTCAGCATACTCACCACAGATATTGCGGCAGGGTCGCTCTACCTGGCCTGGTCAAAACCCACCGAAATCGATACCGTTCAGGCGCCGGGCCCCTATTCTTACATGGTCACCCGGGCCCGTTCCGATAATCCGGAGAACTTCCAGGCTATACAAACCTTTATCGATCTGAACGACACTATATACACTGATACACTACTGAATACTAAAGAGTTTTCGTTCCTGTACAGGATCGACTTCTACAACGAAACCCCCGGAATGCAGTTTTTGATCGGCTCCTCACAGGTAGCCGAGTCGATGTTCCTGCAAATTTTCCCTACCGATAAACAGCTCCGGTTGTTCTGGAATGTAGATGTCCCCTGGTACAATGAAAACTATACCATTTACCGGTACAACCCTCAGCTTTCGGTCTATGATTCGGTGGGCTCTTCAGTGCAACCTCAGTTCCCCGACAAGGGACTGGTCAACGGCCGGGAGTACTGTTATTATATCAAAAGTAACGGGAAATATTCCGCTACGGGATTTGTGTTCCCCATCATCAACCTTTCGCAGATTCAATGCGGGATCCCGGTCGACAATGTACCCCCTTGTCCTCCGATGCTATCCGTTCATACCGATTGCGACCTCTCGATGAACATTCTCTCCTGGACAAACCCCAATGACACCTGTACACCCGATATTGCCAAATATTATATCTGGTACGCTCCCAATGAATACGACGAGCTGGTCGTCATCGATTCGGTCTTTGGCGTCAACGATACTGTATTCGAACACAGGCCCGGTCAATCCATTGTGGGCTGTTATGCAGTGACAGCGATTGATTCGGTGGGGAACCAGAGCGAATTCAGCAACCGGGTCTGTGTCAATAGTACCGCCTGCCCGCAGTACCAGCTCCCCTATGCCTTTACACCGAACGGGGATGGAAAGAACGATTACTTTGTCCCGTTCCCTTACACTTCGGTTGAAAGCATCGACCTGAATATATTCGACCGCTGGGGGAAGGAGGTTTTCCGTACCCATGATCCCAGGATAGAGTGGGATGGCAAAGACCAGACCACCGGACAATCTTGCAGCGACGGCGTCTATTTTTATGTCTGCGACGTTTTCGAGATTACCCTGACAGAAACCGTCAAACGAACCCTAAGGGGATCCGTCACCATCCTCCGCTAATGCCTTTGTGCCTCGTATGCCATATTTCCCTATCTTTGCCCCGTGAAGAACCTCCGCAACTTTTGCATTATCGCCCACATTGACCACGGGAAAAGCACCCTGGCCGACCGGCTGCTGGAGATGACCCATACCATTTCGGAACGGGATTATCAGGACCAGGTGCTGGACAACATGGATCTGGAGCGGGAGCGCGGGATTACCATCAAGAGCCACGCTATCCAGATGAATTACCAGCTGGAGGACGAGGCCTATACCCTGAACCTCATCGATACCCCGGGTCATGTTGATTTCTCCTATGAAGTCTCCCGGGCAATTGCAGCCTGCGAAGGAGCCCTGCTGGTGGTGGATGCCACCCAGGGAATCCAGGCCCAAACCATCTCCAACCTGTATATGGCCGTTGACCACGACCTCCAGATCATCCCGGTGCTGAACAAGATCGACATGGAAAATGCTATGATCGAGGAGGTGAAGGACCAGATCATCGAATTGCTAGGGTGCAGCCGTGACGAGATCATTGAAGCCAGCGCCAAATTCGGGCATGGCATTGAAGAGATCCTGGAACAAATCATACACAAAATCCCTCCCCCGGAAGGAGACCCGGAAGCCCCGCTCCAGGCCTTGATTTTCGACTCGGTTTTCAATTCCTACAGGGGCATTATCGCGTATTTTCGTATCGTCAACGGAACCATCCGGAAAGGAGATAAAGTTAAATTTGTCAACGCCGGCCGGCATTATGAAGCCGACGAGATCGGGATCCTCAGGCTGCTCCCCGAGTCGAGGGAGATGTTGTCGGCCGGGAATGTTGGGTATATCATCTCCGGGATCAAGACCAGCAAGGAGGTTCAGGTGGGAGACACCATCACCCATGTGGCGCGCCCCTGTGCCAAAGCGATTGAAGGCTTTAAAACCGTCAAACCCATGGTTTTTGCCGGGATCTATCCTGTGGATGCCGATGACTATGAATTGCTGCGCGACTCACTGGAGAAACTGCGGCTCAACGACGCCTCCCTCTCCTTTGAACCCGAATCTTCAGCGGCACTGGGATTTGGCTTCCGCTGCGGCTTTCTGGGACTTCTCCACATGGAGATCGTCCAGGAACGCCTCGACCGGGAATTTGATATGGAAGTGATCACCACCGTGCCAAACGTTTCTTACAAAGTCTATACAACCAAAGGAGATAGTATCGAGGTGCACAATCCCTCAGGACTACCCGAATCGACCGTGATCGATCACATCGAGGAACCTTATATCTCGGCCAATATCATTTCCCGCTCCGAGTACATTGGGGCGATCATGCGGCTTTGCATTGACAAGCGCGGCACCCTGAAAAACCAGATCTACCTCACCACCGATCGCACCGAGCTTACCGTTGAGTTACCTCTTGGCGAGATCGTCTTCGATTTCTATGATAAACTGAAGAGCATCTCCAAAGGTTACGCGTCTTTCGACTATTACCAATCGGGTTTTAAAGAGGCTGACCTGATCAAGCTCGATATCCTGTTGAACGGGGATCCCGTGGATGCCCTTTCCACCCTGCTTCACCGCGACCACGCCTACGATTTCGGCCGCAAATTCTGCCTGAAACTGAAGGAGTTTATCCCACGCCAGCAATTCGATGTCGCGATCCAGGCTGCCATCGGCGCCAAGATCATCGCCCGGGAAACGGTAAAAGCCGTGCGGAAAGACGTCACCGCAAAATGTTACGGTGGAGACATCACCCGCAAACGGAAACTCCTTGAAAAACAGAAGAAAGGGAAGAAACGCATGCGCCAGATCGGAAATGTGGAGGTGCCGCAGAAAGCGTTTTTGGCGGTGCTGAAGCTGGATAGTTAGTTTTGTTGTAACTTTATAGTTTGAATATCGTCTTATTACTTCAAAACCAAAATCCATTCGCTATGAAAAAAGCACATGTACTACTGACGATCGCACTGGCGGCTGTCATGATCTTCATTTTACCGGCAAAATCGAAAGGACAGGATGATGAAAAAACGTGCAAGCACAAGCACAAACATTCCGATTTCAACATCAGCGGAATCAAAGTCATTGAAGAGGGGGAGGATACTATTGTTATTTATATCAACAAAAAAGATGACAAAGATATCTCCTGCACTACGAACTGGAGCACTTTCCCGTTCTGCTCCAAAAAAGGAAAATACAACGGTCATTGGGCCGGCGTTGACTTCGGCTGGAACGGATATGTAACGAAAGATTTCAACATGGAGTTTCCTCCATCCGAACAATATCTCAACCTCAACACTGCCCGTTCGCTCATGGTGAACCTGAATCCCCTTGAACTTAACGTCAACATCGCAGCAAATAAATTCGGCTTTACTTCCGGACTCGGTTTTACCCTGAACAACTATTATTTCAGCAACTCCTATACCTGGATCAGCGACTCCTCGGCACTGAAAGCATACAACACGGTTACCGACAAAGGCAGTACCGTGAGCATGAAGGTGAATAAACTCTTTGTTTCGTACATCACCCTTCCATTATTGTTCGAATTCCAGACCAATCCCGGACACCGGGTAAGCAGCTTTCATGTTACGGCCGGCGTGATCGGGGGACTACGGCTTCAGTCCTATCAGAAACAACGTCTCTATCAGTGGCAGGACACCTATTACCTCGTCGACGACAAAGGCACCAAGGTGGCTTCTTTCTATGCCAATAATGCCGTGATCCGGAATCATAATCCCTACCACCTGAATCCGTTCAAACTGGATGCGGCGCTGCGTATCGGCTGGTCTTACTTAAACCTTTTCGCCACTTACTCCATCACCCCCATGTTCCAGAAAAACCAGGGTCCCGAAGTCTATCCGTGGACCATTGGGATTACCCTACTCGGCTGGTAAACTTTACCCCCTCCCCTTCAGGGGAGGGTCGGGGTGGGGTGAATGTCGGGGTGGGGTGAGGGCCGGGGCGGGGTCCCGGGGTGGGGTCACCCGAAAAACCGTTCCTGGAAATTCACCAGGAACGTTTTTTTTGTCGCCCGTGTAACCGCGGTATATAACCAACGCAGGTACTCCACATTCAGCATCGGCTCGGTCAGGTAACCCTGGTCAATGAAGACGGTATCCCACTGGCCTCCCTGGGTTTTATGGCAGGTGAGGGCATAGGCGAATTTCACCTGGAGGGCATTGAAATGCGGACTGGCTTTCACCTTCTCCACCCGTTCCCTGCGGGAAGGAATATCCTGGAAATCTTCCATGACCGTCTGGAAGAGCCGGTTATTTTCCTGTTGCGTGAGTGCGGCTGATTCTGAATGTAACGTGTCCAGCAGAATCTTCACATCCAGTTCCTGTTCTTCCGGATAATCGAGGAAGCGGATGGTACAATCGGCAAACCGGAAGCCATATAACTCTTCGGTCTTCCTGATCCGCTTGATCTCTACAATATCCCCGTTTGCAATAAATCCGGCTGGGGATTCCGGCGGAAGCCAGAAATAGTTGTTCTTTACCACCATCAGGTAGTCGCCGCTGGTGATCTCTCCGTCAAGACAGAGAATCCGGCGCCGGATCTCCCGGTTAAAGATGTTTGCACGCTTGTTTGACCGGCAAATCACTACGTTGTTCTCTTTTCCGGAGCCGGCATACGCCTGGTTTAACGCCTCTTCAAGTTCGGTCCCCGTGATCCGGATCACATCCCGAAAGGGGCCGTCGTGGAACAGGGGAAATTTCAGCTCTCCGGCCATGATCTCTTCCCGGATGCGGGTCGCATTCACCAGGATGCCCGATTCCTGTGACTGCCGAACTACTTCCGTCAACTCAAAGGAATCAATCTCCAGATGATACCCGTTCTCGAGGAAAGCCGAATCCAGAGCGGGAGAATAATTCAATCCTACCGGCGGGAGCTGTGCGGCATCCCCGATAAACAGAACCCGGCAGTTTTCCCCCGATTGCACAAAGGCAAACAGATCGTCGAGCAGGTTCCGCGAAGGGAACAGTTGCCCTTCCGCAGGCGTCGCATGGTGGATCATGGAAGCCTCATCGACAATAAACAGCGTATGGCGGTGAAGATTTTTCTGAAGTTTCAGCTCGATCTGCCCCTCTTTATTTGTCCATGAAAGGTAGATCTTCCGGTGGATGGTGTGGGCCTGTTTGCCTGTATATCCTGCCATTACCTTTGCCGCGCGGCCGGTAGGAGCCAGCAAAACCGTGCGTTTTCCGATGGCCGGAAGCACGTTGACCAGGGCTTTGACGACGGTGGTTTTTCCCGTACCCGCATACCCTTTCAGGATAAACAGCGCATTCGCTTTTTTCCAGGAGATCGTCAGGAAAACAGCCAGCTCCCCCATCAGTTGCTCCTGACCCCGGGTAGTTTCATGAGGGAACTCCTGAAGGAGCATGGATCTGACACGGCTCACGTCCATACTGCAGGGCTATTCGTAGCGAAGCGATTCGATGGGATCGAGGTTGGCCGCTTTCTGGGAAGGATAGATCCCCGAGATGAGAGCAACCCCGAAACAGATGATGACACCGGAGATGATCCAGATCCATGGAATGATAAACGCACTGCCAATGACCAGGGAGATTACATTGCCGATCAGGATTCCCAGGATGATGCCGAACGCACCGCCCAGCTGGCCAATGACGATCGCTTCGACCAGGAACTGGTTCCGGATCAACCGTTTGGTAGCCCCGATGGCTTTGCGGATGCCGATTTCGCGGGTCCGCTCGGTCACCGAAACCAGCATGATGTTCATCAATCCGATCGCCGCCCCCATCAAAGTAATGAGGCCGATGATGGTGGCCGCCATGGTCACGTATTTGAGGTTATCGATCAGCATCTTGGCAACGTTATCGCTTTTTGTGATCTCAAATGTATCATCCAGCCCCACCGGAACCTGCCGGATGCTGCGGAGTAAACCGGTGGCTTCGCCGATGGCAGCTTCGAGCAACTCCTGGTCACGGACCATCACGTTGATGTTAAACGACATATTCGGCCGGGGAAAATAGACCCTCACGTTAGTTAACGGAATAAAACAACTCCGGTCCCCGCTGAACCCCATGCTGGTACCTTTCTCCTTCAATACCCCGATCACCCGGTATTTGCCTGATCCCACGGAGATCACCTTATCCACAGGGTCTTCTTTGTTCTTAAAGATGTTTTTGGCTATTTCGGGACCGATGATCACCACGCTGGATCCATAATAAATCTCATCAGGAGTAAAGTTTCTTCCATGTTCGATTTCATCTCCTGAAGTGAAGAAATAATTTTCATCCACTCCCAGTACACGGGTGTTGGGATTGGTCTTATTGGATCCGTATTTCACCGTGGCAATCCCGGTAGCATATGTAAAAACGGAGGTATATCCGGGAAATGAAAAGCGTTCCTTAAATTCCTGCGCCTGGTCAATGGTGATCGGTTCGTACCTTTTGTGGGTTTGCCGCTGGCCCCCGATATGGACATTCATCGACCGGTTCCGGATAGTAAAGGTATTTGATCCCATCATCGAAAAATTCTGGGTCAGGAAGAACTTGATCGAATCGGTGGCAGTGAGGATCCCTACCAGGGCCATGATCCCAAAGGCAATGATCAGGATCGTAAGAATCGTTCGCAGCAGGTGGCTTTTGATTGAGTCAAGCGATACTTTGACATTCTCAATGACGAGTGTTCTTTTCATCAGGTGGCTGGTTTAGTTCTTGATTCCGAAAGCCAGGTCGCCGGCATCGCCCAACCCCGGCACCAGGAAAAGCTGGGCGGTTAGCTCCTCGTCGACCTCCCCGGTCCAGATGGTCACGTCCTTTTTCGAAAGCGATTGTTTCAGGTGGTTGAGCCCTTCCATGCAAGCCAGGATCGTAACAATATGAGTATGGGATGGTTTCCCTTTGGTAAGCAGTTCTTTGTAAGTATAAACCATCGAGGATCCCGAGGCCATCATCGTATCGCAGATGATCAGAACTTTCCCATCGATGGGCGTCGTGGAGGCATATTCAATGCTCATGTTGAAGGAGCCGTCTTTGTGAGGCATACGGTAGGTCGAAATAAAGGCGTTGGACGATTTGTCAAACACGTTGAGAAATCCCTGGTGAAAAGGGAGTCCGGCCCGCAGAATGGTAGCCAGCACCGGATATTGCTTCAGCACGGGCACATTGGCAATTCCGAGCGGAGTGGATACCTCTGTTTCCTCATAAGCCAGCACCTTGCTGATCTCATAGGCAAACAGTTCGCCGATCCGTTCCAGGTTCTTCCGGAACCGGAATTGATCTTTCTGGATCTCCACATCCCGGATCTCCGCTATGTATTGATTGAGGATCGAATGGGTCTGGCCAAGAACCCGGACCATTGATGTTGATTTCATAAATAGTTCCTTTCAAGCAAAGGTAAGCAATTTCGGAATTCGGGAAATCCTTACAAAGGAATATGTAGTTTCCCGCGAACCGAAACTTTTGTAAAACCGCGCCAGGTTCGGATCATTTCCTCCTTCAAAATCCAGAAGAGACGGCTGTCCTGCATGCTCCCTGATAAAGGTGTCAAGCAACAGGAACATCGCTCCGTTATCGCGTGTCACAAAATCGGTTGCCCCCAGCAACATGATGTACCTTCGGTTATCTTTAAGAAAAAAAGCAGCGGCGTCGAGCCGGTCTTCCTTTCCCCCGGCCCCCAGCAGCATCCCGCAAGCTTTCTCCAGACTCCGGGTAATCACTTTCTGGATAGTCATATAGTCCTTATATCTCAATTTTCCCTCTTGTTGCCCGAAGTTGGACCGGAAAAGGGCCACCAGCTCATCCGCAGAGATCTTCTTGTGAATCCTTACTCCGGAATCCAGGGCTTTACGCAAGTTTCTCCGGGTGTTCTGCGAATAGTTCCGGTTCAGCTCTTCATACGAATACACCAGTTCGAGTTCAAAATTGATCCGGTTAGTGACTTTAAAAATCTCCGGATCCACTTTGTTAAAAGAGTTCAGGGAAATCTCCACCAGCCGGAATTTCGAAGGGATGGCTTCCAGGAACCGGGTAACCAGGTCTTGTGAAAGAATCCGGGTAGTAAACAAACCCAGCTGCTGCGTAAAGAAAGGTTGAGCGAGGTACCGGATCCCAAACTTCCGTTTTTGGGTAAGCGGAAAAACGCTGACGTAATCATCTTCCACCAGGGCATCCCACCCGGGAGAAACCAGGTCGAGATACCAGGAGTATGCGTAAACGATTGCGTTGACCGAATGCGTGATGCACCAGTCCCAACGGGCTTTATCAATTTCTTTATGTGACAGGTAAATGATCATTTTTTCTTATGGTGAAGCACATTCCATCATCTCCTTGTAAACAGCCCTCCATCCTTTCCACCTTCCGGTTTCCGAAAGGCCTTCGTTATGCCAGAGGCTGACAAACTCTCCGTTAACGGAACGTATCTGCCGGATGATCTCCTGTATCCGGGAAAGACTCTCTCCCGGTTCCAGACGAAGATAATCCCGGAAGGTTACATCCATTACCGAAACGGGGTGAATGCGCAGCCGGGTTGCTTCGTTACGGCTCAGGTCAAAAAAGTAAAAGGAATTGGCGATTCCGGCCCGGAAGCCCGGATGTGAAGCATAACCCATGGAAAACTCATCGGTAATGCCAAGCTGATCCAGTCGGTGGAATGTTTCGGGAAAGGAAAATTTCAGAAAATGCTGCCGGCTCTTGGTGACCATGCGGCCGGACAGTCTTTCTAACCCCTCTTTCTCGCGTTTGAGTCTGGAGGGATGTTTGTTTGAGGAGAGTGAAGGATGGATTCCCAATTCCGACCACGACGAAAGCTCCCCGATCAGTTTTTCCATGGCACGGCTCCTGACAGGGATGTTGTTGTCATCTCCGCCATAGTCGGCGAACAGGATAAACAACAAGGCAGGCAGGCCGTGTTTTTCATGAACCTCCCTGATGTACCTGTATGTATCAAACGGATCCGGAGAAAACCCGCCAAGTGTTTTGAACCGCCCGAGTACCTCTCCCGGATGCCCGTGCGTAATGGATTTGCCAATTCCGCCTATCGTTCTGAAGAAAGGTTTGTACCTGTAAGCGTAGGCATGGTCGATATCCAGGGTGGAAAGATACCGGTAAGGTTGCTGACGGGTTTTTACTCCTGGCCAGGTTTTTAGCAAGCGATCCATAAACAGTTTCAGCCAGAGGTTCACCACCGGCTTTTCCAGGAACTCTCCCCGGGCGGCGAGGCTGGCGGAGAAAGGGAACCGGCCGTATTTGTCGTGCTGTACCGAAGGGTACTCCTCGTATCTTGAAACCAGGTAAAACGCGGCCGTCAGAAGATCGAACGGAAAACCTCCGGTCGTACTCGCAGAAGCAAAGATGACAGGAATTTCCCCAAGGGAACTGACCGGTATCTCATGGGAAAAGACCGCCTGTTCAAAAAGCAGTCCGGAAGGATCTATGAAAATTCCGTCCCCGGGATTCTCTTTCAGGTAAGCTATTTTCGGTCCCTCGTAGCGTAAATACTCCTCTTTCGAAAGGGTAAAATCCGTCTCCATGCCATAGATCTCCTCAAAGAGAAGATTGACGATATAATGAAGGCGGTTGGTGACCGATGTGGTTAGAATCAATAGCATGGAGCCTGAGGATGAATGAGCCAAATTACACAAAAATCAAAAACTTTCGTACTTTTGAATGCCCTTTTCACCGGATTTGAGACACTATGCAAAACTTCATTGTATCGGCCCGGAAGTACCGTCCACAGACTTTTGACACTGTGGTCGGACAAGCCTCCATCACAAACACGTTAAAAAACGCTATACTGCATAACCAGCTCGCCCAGGCATTTCTTTTTTGCGGCCCCAGAGGGGTGGGGAAAACCACCTGCGCCCGCATCCTGGCGAAAACCATCAACTGCGAACATCTCTCTCCGAATGCCGAAGCTTGCAACCAGTGCACTTCCTGCGTATCTTTCAATGATAATGCTTCTTTCAATATCTACGAACTCGATGGAGCCTCGAACAACTCGGTCGACGACATCCGAAACCTGGTAGACCAGGTTCGGATCCCTCCCCAGATGGGAAAATACAAGGTTTACATCATCGACGAGGTCCATATGCTCTCCGCATCAGCATTCAATGCCTTTCTGAAAACGCTGGAAGAGCCTCCATCGTATACCAAATTCATCCTGGCCACCACCGAAAAGCACAAGATCATTCCCACCATCCTCTCCCGTTGCCAGATCTTTGATTTCCGCAGGATCACCGTGGATGATATTGCCCATACCCTGAACTACGTTGCCTCCCATGAACACATCGTGGCCGAAGAAGATGCGTTGCACATCATCGCCCAGAAAGCTGACGGTGCTATGCGGGATGCCCTCTCCATTTTCGATCAGCTGGTCAGTTTTGCAGGGAAAGAACTGACGTATAAAACGGTACTGGAAAACCTGAATGTACTGGATTATGACTATTATTTTAAGATCACCGGTCAGATCCTGAATCATGACGTACCCGGAACGTTACTCACCCTCGATGAAATTCTCGGGAAAGGGTTTGACGGACAGCATTTTCTGATCGGTTTCGGGGAGCACATCCGGAACCTTCTGGTATGCAAAGACCCCGCTACAGTTAACCTCCTGGAAACCGCCCCCACTATCCGCCAGCGATACCTGGAACAGGCAGCTGACTGCCCGACTGAATTTCTTCTGATGAACCTGGACATCGCCAACAAGTGCGATCTCAACTACAAGAGCAGCAACAACAAACGTCTCCACCTCGAACTGGCCCTCCTCCAACTTTGCACCCTCGGCATCACGGCCCCCCCTCCACCACTGCACCACGGCACCACTGCACCACCGAACCACGGCACCGAGGCACCAAGGCACCAAGGCACCACCGCGCAGCCTGTCAGCGTCAAAGGAATGAAGGAATCTCTTCCGGGAACCATTTCGATCAAAGCGCGGCAGAAACCGGATCAGGAGGCTGAACTCGAGAAAGAGACGGAATCCACGGCAGAATCTCCCTTCACTACCGAAGACCTGAACCTCCGCTGGAAGGAGTTTGCCACCACCTTGCAGATTGACCTTCCGCACCTTTACACCACGCTGACCTCTGCTAATCCCCTATTGAAGGAAAACTGGCAGATTGAATTTGAGCTTACCAACAAGATCCTGGAAGAGGAGTTGAACCAGAAACGGGGAGAATTGCTCGATTTTCTGAAGCGCTCTTTCAACAACTACAAAATCACGCTTCAAACGAAGATCCGGGAGAACCAGAAGGAAATGAAGCCCTATACCGACCAGGAGAAATTCGAAAAAATGGCGGCCAAGAATCCTGCGCTCTACAAGCTGAAAGAGCAACTCGACCTGGATATTGAGTACTGATGAACAAGGTCTACTGCATAGGCGAAACGGTCCTGGATATCATCTTCAGGGATGGGAATCCGATTGCTGCCAAGCCGGGTGGTTCCATGCTTAATACAGCTGTTTCACTGGGGCGGACAGGTTTACGCCCGGTTTTCATCAGTGATTTCGGGGAAGATCAGGCCGGCGACATCATCTATTCCTTTCTGCTGGAGAACGGTGTGGATACCCGGTTCGTCGACCGGTTTACGGATGGAAATACTGCCATTTCGCTGGCTTTCCTGGATACACAGCGCAATGCTTCCTACACCTTCTACCGGCAGTTCCCGGGTAAGCGGCTGAAGATAGGGTTGCCAGAGGCCGGGAACGGCGACCTGGTCATTTTTGGATCGTTCTATGCAATTGCCCATGAAGTGCGTAAACCGCTCTGGAAATTTCTGAGCCGTGCGAAAGAGAACGGCGCTTTCCTGATTTATGATCCGAACTTCCGGAAACCACACATGAAACAACTTCCCGAATTCAGGCCATGGATCCTGGAGAATATCTCCCTGGCACGGATTACCCGTGGATCGGCTGAAGATTTTTTTCATATTTTTGAATCCACCGACTCCGGAAAAACCTATCAGGAAGTGCGGACTCATGGTTGTGATACCCTGATCTATACGCAGAACAAGGAGAAGGTGGAGGTAATCACCGGAAAGATTCACTTGGAAATTCCCGTTCCTGAGATTTGTCCGGTCAGCACGATCGGTGCCGGGGATGCGTTTAACGCGGGATTGATCTATGGCTTGCACGCACTTCAGGGAGGCCTCCGGATGCCGGATTCGGATGCAGAATGGAACTCGTTGATCCAAACTGCCATTCAATTTGCCGGAGATGTCTGCCTGAGTGTCGAAAACTATATTTCACCGGAATTTGTAAACAAATTGAGTCATGCTTAGATGGTTATCGCGTAAGATCCTGAGATTGTTCGGATGGAATACCAACGGTGCCCTGCCCGAAGGGATTGAAAAAGCGGTGGTGGTTTCGGCTCCGCATACAAGTTACCTCGATTTTGTGATTGGCAGGCTCACCTTCTGGGCTATCAAGGTCAACATCCGGTTTTTGATCAAGAAGGATGTCTTTTTCTTTCCGCTGGGATGGTTCCTGACACGACTCGGCGGATTGCCCGTCGACCGGGGAAAATACAAAAGCAACATGGTCAGCCAGGTAGTGAAAATGTTCGAGGAAAATACATCGCTGATGGTGGTCATCACCCCTGAAGGAACCCGTCGCCGGGTTGACCAATGGAAAAAAGGATTCTACCTCATCGCCTTGGAGGCGAAGGTCCCTCTGGCGCTCTCCTTCATTGATTACGGAAAGAAAACGGGCGGCATCGGCCCGGTTTTTCATCCCAGCGGCGACTACCGGAAAGACCTGGTCTTCATCCAGGATTTTTACAAAGACAAAATAGCCCGGTATCCCGATCGCTTCAACCTTTCAAAACATCATAGACCATGAAACGACCCAAAGCAACCCTTCATGCCATCCGGGAATTCCTTGATCCAAAGAAACTTGCCATGGCAGGTGTTTCCCGGGATCCTAAAAAATTCGGATATCAGGTCTTCAAGGAGTTACGGGACCGTGGATTTACTCTCTTCCCGGTACATCCCGTCGCAGAAAAGATCGATGACATTCAGGCTTATACGCAAGTTTTTGACCTGCCGTTTGAGGTAAAACACCTGCTGATCATGACTCCCAAAAAAGAGACTGAAAAGCTGGTGATGAACGCCATCGCGCACGGCATCGACCATATCTGGATCCAACAGATGTCTGACACTCCCGAAGCAGTGAAGTTGGCCACTGAAGCCGGAGTCAGGCTGGTTACCGGACAATGCATCTTTATGTGGACTGAGCCGGTTAAAGGATTTCACAAATTCCACAAGACCGTTTACAAGCTTTTTGGCGTACTCCCGAAATGACCCGGATCAAAAAAGACCTTCTGTTGAATCTCCGCCACCGACCGGTACTTCTTCTCCTGATTTCCATATTTTTCATGTTCGGCGCCTGCAATGTCACCCGGGAATTTTCCGGGAACCAGTACCTGTTGATCAAAAATAAAATCGAGATTAACTCAAAAAAGATCTCCAAAGAGGATCTTGCCGGGTATCTGCAGCAAACCCCGAATACAAAATTCCTGGGGTTGTTCCGGCCGAATATTGCCCTGTACAACATGGGAAGCAAAGGGAAAGATACGAAATTCAATAAATGGCTGCGCACCAAAATTGGAACTGCTCCGGTCATCCTGGATACCAGTCTCATCCGGGTGACAAAGAATCATATGGGGCTATATCTGAATAACATAGGATATTTTCATTCGATCGTTACCGATACCATCCTCTTTAAAAAAAAGAAAGCGCAGGTACTCTACCGTATCAAAACGACCGAACCTTACACGGTCAGGTCCATCACCTGGTCGATCAACGACACCCAGCTCGCTTCCTTCGTGTTCAGAGATACCTCCAAATGCCTGATTAAAAAAGGAGCCAACTACAATGCTTACACGCTGGATGAAGAGCGGACCCGGATTGCGACAGCCCTGGTCAATAACGGGTATTATCGCTTTACGACCCGTTACATCGTCTTCCGGGTAGACAGCGCTCTTCAAACCCGACAGATTGATCTGAATGTCGAGATCCTGAACCCTGTCCTTCCCTCCCTGGAAAATTTCGGACTAATGATGGAGTCGCATCACCGCAGGTACATGATCCACAACATCTTCATTTATCCTGATTTTAATAATCTTCAGGCCGACACTTCCAGGGTTGATACCCTGGAAAGGACATTTACCGATCCCTTTAAGGGAAGAAAATCGATTACTTACTATTTCCTCTGCCGCGATAAAATCAGGATCAAACAGCGAACCATCGCACAGAATATTCTAATCGAACCTCATTCCTGGTACAATCTGAAAGACGTCAACCAGACTTACACGCAACTCTCCGGGCTGCAGGTATTTAAGTTCATTAACATCGACTTTGATGATGCCCGGTTCCTGCCGCAGGAGACGCGGTTTACTGCGGATCAGCTCGATTGCAAGATCCACATGGCACGGTCATCCTCGCAGTCTATCACCTGGAGTACGGATGGAACCAACTCCTCCGGCGCTTTTGGATTGGATGGCAATATCGGATATCTGCACCGGAATATCTTTGGCGGGGCTCAACTCTTCAAATTCACACTGAGCGCGTCGGCGCAAATGCAGGCCGGAGGAGGCAGCGGGGGATCCCTGTTCAATACCATTGAATTTGGGGCCAATGCCAGCATCATTTTCCCGCAATTCCTGCTCCCGGTCAAACAGGAGAAACTCCCGAAGGAGTTTAAACCCAAGACCACCCTCAGCGTGGGATACAATTTCCAGCAGAAAAAGGATCCCGATTACAACCGCCATATCACGAATATTTCGTTCGGGTATACCTGGATACAGAATTCCCGTCTCTCCCATACCCTGATTCCGGTCGAGTTGCTCCTCGTCAAGGTCTTTCCCAGTCCGGAATTTACGCGTGAACTCGATTCCCTGCAGGACCAGCGGCTGAAGAATCAATATACCGACCACATGATCGTCGGGTCGAAGTACACACTGACCTTCAGTAACCAGGAGGTAACAAAACGTAGAAACTTTCTCTATATCCGCACCAATTTCGAAACCTCGGGGAACTTGTTGTATCTCATTGACAACGTAGTGAAAGCCCCTAAAAATACCCAGGACGAGTACACCCTTTTCAACATCCAGTATTCGCAATATGTCAGGCCGGATCTGGATCTGCGGTTTTACAGCCAGTTCGGGAAAGGATTTTCCCTGGTTTACCGTTTCTATGGAGGCATCGGAATTACCTATGGCAACTCCAATTCATTACCGTTTGAAAAAGCTTTTATGGCCGGAGGCGCCAACGATATGAGGGGCTGGCGGATGGGCGACCTCGGTCCCGGATCTTTTCACAACGATACCATTAGTCAGAACTTCGGCCAGGTCGGTGACATGCAACTGCAGCTCCAGATCGAGTACCGGTTCCCCATCTATAGCTTCCTGAAAGGCGCACTCTATACCGATATCGGGAATGTATGGCTGCTCTATGAATCGGTTGATCTGCCGGGAGGAACCTTCTATTTCGACACCTTTGCCTCTCAGTTGGGAATGGACATGGGATTGGGTTTCCGGCTTGACTTCGACTTTTTCATCTTCCGCATCGATCCTGCCTTCCCTGTATGGATGCCTTCCATGCCGGGAAATAATAAATGGTACTTCAGCAAACTCCAGTTGAGAGACATCGTCTGGAACTTCGGGATCGGGTATCCGTTTTAGGGATCCCAGTGGGGAAGAATTATATTCCACGTTATTATATTTATTATTATATTTGAGTGTTTAAACGTGATTCGTTTTCCATATGATCCGTCTCTATATTATTGACGATCATTACCTTGTCATTGAAGGCTTCTATTTGTCTTTTGATATGGAGTCGGAAGATTTTAAGGTTGTTGGCGGAAGCCTGGGCATCGGTGACGCCTTGCAAAAAATTTCTCCGGATGGCGTCGACATTATCATTCTTGACCTTTTTATTCAGCAGTCAAACCCTGTCTCAAACTTCAGGAGAATACATGAAGCCTTTCCGTCTATCCCAATCGTTATACTCTCCCACGAAAATTGTCTGCTCTGGAAGGTAGAAATGTTCCGGCTTGGTGCGAAAGCTTACATTAATAAAGCTGAGGACAAATCTGTCATGAGGCAGAGACTTCTCAGGATTGCTGCAGGTGAAACACTCATGCCTGAAGATGTTGTACAAATACTGGTTTCGAAAAATGCTTCCCTTGCATGGGCTCCAACTTATCCCGGGTTATAAAGAAATTATCACCGATCTGGCGAACGGCATGACCATCAAGGAAATCGCTGCAAAAATGAACCAATCAGAGTCCTCCGTTGAAAAAAAACTACAGAAAATCCGGGATTGTTTCCATGTAAACACAAATTGTGAACTGGTTTATAAAGCATCGGCCAAACAACTTCCTCCTTTATTTCTCTGACAACCTTTCCGATTTCCGGAAAAAATTGTACGAAAATAATACCCTGTAAAGACAATTTTCCATACTATCATTATTATCATTGCAGGGAATTCTAATCTTCCAACACTCCTTTATGAATAAATCAATTGTATTCCTTGGATGCATTTTATCCATCCTTCTTTCAGTCCCGATCTCAGCTCAATATCACCACAGCGATCCTCCGGTAGTTCCATACAAGACTGATATGTCTGTTTTATTTGGAAAAGATATTGTTATCAATGACCAACCCAGCGATGACAAGTGTAACATTTCGATTTGTTCAGCCTTTAATGGCTGGCTTCTTGCGGCATATTCTTATATACCTAGTGGAACTGGATTATTGGTTTATCAAATTTCAAATCAAATGGATATACAAAATTGTTCGAATATCCCAGCTTTGTGTTCCGAATTTTACATGTGATAAAAATTTTCGTAATAGAAGACCACTACCTTATCGTTTCAGGGCTAAAAAATACCTTCCGCTCAAACAATGATGGTATCAGGGTAATTGGTTCTGCTCAGAATATTACTGATGCCATTGAACAGCTAAATGAAACGAAAGCAGATATCGTCATTCTAGATCTTTATCTAAAGAATGATAATCCAATAGAGAATATCCAAAGACTTATTAAAGCTCAACCATTAATTCCAGTTGTAATATTAACCGTTGAAACTTCGGCTTTCTGGCAAAAAACCATGTTTCGAGAAGGTGCTAAAGCATATATTGACAAAGGAGAATCAAAGACAAACATAAAGAATTCTTTAATTCAAGTTGCTCAAGGCCAAACAGTCATTCCATTTGATATCCAGGCTCAACTTCAATCTGAACAATCAGGGGTTGGAAGATTAAAATCCGATGAGAGAAGAATCGTTAAGTTATTCACGGCCGGTATGTCGTTGAAAGAAATAGCAATTATGGAGGAAAAATCGGTTTCTTCACTCGATAAAATGCTTCAAAGAATCCGAATACGTTTTGAGGCAAAGAACATACCAGAATTGATTAAAATACTTATTCAAAAAAAGGAAATCTAGGATACTACGTATCCGTTGATTTATCAAATCAAAAAAGCATTAAAAGATCATATTGCATTGAGCATCATATTATTTTTTTTTCCGAACCATTATTTTGTTTAAACACTGTATATAAGATAGTTATGCATATTCTAAACTGGTTTGTTTCCGAAAAACGGAAATTGTTTGTATAGATTTATCCTTTTGCATTCCGACATTTCAAAAATTACCTTTGTTTCAAATTCTTAAATCCTGAAGTTATGAAAAAGCTGTCTTTTTTTAAATGTTTGATTTCAGCATCTTTGATGCTATGTGCTTCTGTCTCGTTTCCTGCAGCAGTTGAGTTTCAAGGAAATGGAACGACAACTTCAATTGCTAAAGGAGGTGATTTCCTGTCAAGTTAGGGGAGTTTATATGGATTTGCAGCTGGACAGTACCATATTGTGCTAACAAAATCAGGGAACTTTAATGTTCAAAATTTTTATGTATTAATTAACGGCATTATTTATTATGATGGTAATTCTATACAATTAGCAAATACAACGTATTCATTTAAAGTTCATTATACAGTTCCAACTTCTGTTTCCTGTGGTATGACCGGTACATTTACAGTTGAATTTTATGACTTCCTAAATCGACAAATCACCAACAATTCAGGAAATGCTTTAGTGGTAAATGGTTCCATTTCTGGAAATACTGATATTTGCGGTCTGAATCAAACTACCTCGTTTTCATTATCTCTCCCACCCTATGCAGGAGGAGGATCATGGCAGTGGAATATCAACCAATCCGGTTGGTTAATTAATGGACAGTCTCCTCCGGTTTCTACTTCTTCGCTTAATGTCACTATTACAACACCAAATCAAGCAAGTACTGCTACGTTATCAATCAGTGGATCCTGGCTTTGCAATACTGTTTCAACTCTTATTCGCTGTAACCCCACGGCGCCTCCTACGCCAACTTTTATAAACAAATATCGTATGGGCTCCACTTGCTATTATTACCTTACGACAAATACATACTCAAGCGCCACATCCTATGAATGGTCATGCAATAGTAGTTTTACGAATTCTGTGATTACCACGAATAGTACTACTCAAACTTTAGGTGTTGATTGTCCGGATCTGCTTGAAAGCACATCTGTTCCTGTCTATGTAAGAGCAAGAAATGGATGTGGTTCATCCTCCTATAAGTATCAATACACCTACTTCCCACCACTTTCAAATTGCATGTTGAAACCCGTTGTAGGAGGGGATTCAAGTTCTATAATCTCCGAACCCCTGGACTATGCCGTGTCTGAACATTATAAAATAAAAAATCTTAGTAATGGATTCTTCGAAATTTTATTTGATAATATTTCGAATGATCGTATCGTTTGCATATATTCAATAAATGGAGCATTACTAAATTCAATTCAATCGGCAGGAAGTTCTGTCAAGATCGATTTAAGTGATAAACCTAAAGGTATTTATTTGGTAAAAATTACTGATACAGGTATTACTGAAATCATTAAATTTGTTAATTAATAGCATCTATTTATTTGACATAAATGGATAAAAGAGTAGGATATTTACTGCTTCTGCTAACGTCTTTTACTATTTTCCCTTCCACCTGTTTTCCTCAATTTATTATGTTGGGAATAAAAGCGGGTGCGGGTCTCTCAAGTGGTGATTATTATATGAACGGAAAACTTGTGCCTTCTCCTGGGACTAGTGGAATACTAACTAATTTCAACGGGGGAATCACGCTAAATTTGAAAATAAAGGAAAGATGGATTTTTCATTCTGAAATTTTATTTGAAGACAAAGGTGTAAGGCGTGTGAATCATTCCTATATTCTGATTGGTAATAATGTGAATGGTGATACGATCCCACGCACTCAAATAATCAGAAATCACATGTTTTATTTACATTTCCCTCAAACAATTCGATATTTAATTCCCCTAGATCAAAAAGGGAGAAATTCTTTGTATGTCGAGGCAGGACTATACTTTGCGTGCTATCTGATCACCAAGAATGTGTGCATTACATCATATCCTTATTCAACAACTAGGGACATTGATTTCTACGATATGACTGCGGGCAAATGGGCAGAGGGAAACAATCTACAGCGATTGGATTGGGGTATGACAGTTGGATGTGGTTATTTATTGAAACTATGGAAAGGTCAGCTTGATTTCAATTTAAAGTTTGATCATATGTTACAGCCAATTGCCCGAGATCAATTTTTAGGTAGTAAAGCATACCAATATGTTTTTGCTATTACAATTGGATATGCTTTTCCAGTGCTACAAAAAGCATACAAATGACCATTTAATGGTTGATTAAGGTTCTTAAGCTATTAATCACTCTGAATTCAATACAAAGACCTGCAAGGAGGGGCACCTGGAATTACTAAACCACCATCTTGCGGGTCGCTCTCCAACCATCCACCTCTACACAATAAGTATACCTCTCTTTCGGCAATCCGGAGACATCCAGCGACTGGGTCAGGTTATTGAGCATATTGGGACTGTCTCTCACCGCTTCAGTGCGTTCATAAGGACACGGCAGGGGTGGCAGGTCGATTGCTCCGTCCCGCATGTGCGGGATGAGGAAGCAAACTCACACACCCTCACCCCCCGCCGGTGTCATTGCGAGGCGCGTAGCGCTGAAGCAATCGGTTTACCGGTTTCGGTGCAATACAGGATTACTCCACCATCATCTTTCGGGTCGCTCTCTGACCATCAACCTCAACGCAGTAAGTATACATCCCTTTTGACAATCCGGAGACATCCAGCGTAATCACATGGGTTCCGGGATCCAGCTTTCCCAGATCCATCCGTTTCACTGTTTTGCCAAGTAAATTGTGGATGCTGACGGAAACGTTTGCAGATTTTTCCAACCTGATCTCGAATTGAGTGGAATGGCTGGTCGGATTGGGGTAATTCTGTGAAACGGAAAGGTCTGAAGGTTCATTGGCTGCACCGACTCCAACAAAGTACTCCTTGGGAAAGCTCATATAGTCAATGAAATTTTCTTCCCCTGAACCGGTTCCGGGTGTGAAATCTTCCTGGAAGATAATATGAACCTTGTCGTCGACCACAGGTGAAACGGCCGGAAAAACACATTCGGAATACCAGAACACGACCCCACCGGTCAGGTCCTTAATCCCAGTCCAGGAGTTTCCGCCGTCAAACGATGCATTACTGTATATATGACGGAAATAGTATTGTCCGTTGTTGAATTCCGGCGCCAACGCCGCATAGATCAAAAATAAATTATCCCCGACATCAATTCCAAGTTGAGGCATGGAAGTCAAACCCACTCCGTAACTGGGCTGATCTCCGGGAATCTGGGGAGTCGCCGTATCCGGTACCATCCATCCGACCAGGTTTCCTCCGGCAATCAGAAAATCAAGGGTGTAAGAACTGACAATCGTGGAATCCAGCATCGGCATCGTCTCGTTCCAGTATATCAATCCTTCGGTACTTGTGGGATAGTAATACCAGCTTCCGACGTCATGAAACCATAACATCCTTCCAAAAACCACATGCGCCATTCCCTGCGAATCCAACGCAATGGCAGAAGTTCCGTCACCACTTCCATAAACAGGCGTCAGGTCGGGGAGATTAAATGGAGTAAACGGCGATTGATAGACCACAATCTTTTCCCAGGTGTCGCCATTATCGGTCGATTTAAATACCAACCCGTCGAAGTAATCAAAACCGTAAGTAAATGCAATGGTATTACCAACGGGTTGTGCCCAGGAATATTTGAGGCTGTTAATACCGGTAAAATAACTGGAACCCAAACCCTCAATGATCACCCCGTTGATGTCCCAGGTGACGCCCCCATCGGGAGACCTGTAATACAACAACGCATCCTCCTGTCCCTGATAGGGATCATCATATACAAAGGCAAGCAGATGAAGGTACTCATGGTTTGCACCGCTGGTGATCATCGAATGCCATACAATCGAATAGTTCCCGTCAGGAGGATATAAAACGCTTTCCTGCCAGTCTCCCTGGCCTTTGACTTCCCTTCGCAGGATCTTAATCGGACCTTCTCCCGCGATGTACTGGTAATGGGCAATAATTTCCCCCGAGGGGCCCCAGGGTGCATAACTCGGGAATCCATTGTTGGGATCATTCCCCAGATGCGGAACCGCACCCGTCCAGGAGGTTCCGTCATAGAAGTTATATGCGGTACCTCTGTCGGGTACTCCGGCAGATCCCCTCAGCATCCAGGTTGCCCCAATCGTTCCGTCAGCGTGTTCATACAACCTGTTCATCAGATTCCCTGAGTTATAGGTCTGGGTATCATACCAGGTGTTTCCTATTACCGTCACAGTTTGTGCACCCCCTGATGCTACGACCAGAAGAAGCACGAAAAAGAGTAGGTGTTTTTTCATAGTTTCTTTTTTTTATCAGACCTCTTTCGAATGTCAATCCGTGAAATACAAATGTACTACCATTTTTCAGGAATGGCTAACTTCCTTCCACTGCCCCCCTGTTTTTTTGTATATTTACCAGAAAATTTATTCAGAAACTGCCATGAATTTGACTGACAAAGGTATTGGAACCCTTCGGATCCTGTTGGCATGTCTGGTTATCCTCGTCGTGGCCGCCATGAGTGTCTTTTTTTTGATCCGGTCGAACGAGCAGTCAAAAATAACTGAAGCTCTTTCGGTGTTGAAAGAGAAGGACAGGGATCTGGAAATCATGGAAAAAAGTTTCCAGCAACTTTCACAGGCGGATAACGACTTCCGGTTGTACACGCTGACTTACGACCCGGATCTTCTTAAGCAATATTATTCCGATCTGGAAGCGCTGACAGCGACCCTCGATTCATTGAGAACCAGTTGTGAATCTTTTTCATCAGAAATATTCTTTTTGGATGGAGCCAGCGAGAGTATCCTGCGGAAGGAAGACCTGACAGCTCACTTCATCCGGTTAAAGAGACTGACGGATTCATTGCTCTTTGTGGCTGTTACCATAGACTCTCTGAGGGATGCATCCCCCGTTTCCTCCTCCTTTGCCATCCAACGCTTTTATCCCGATACCCGTAGCATTTCCATTGATACACTGACATCCCTCTCGGTTACGGAGAAAAAGAAAAAAGGTTTTTTTGCAAAGGTCAAATCATTCTTTATCGGGGAAACACAGAAGACCACCACAGAACAACAGGTCAAAGTCACCTCCGGAAGCGAAGTTGCGGAACATGAGTCTGACAGCGTATTGACGGTCGAAGATATCAGCCTGGTGATTGCCGGACAAACGAATTCCTATTATCAGCGTCAGCTTCGTTTGCAGAAAGCCTTCAGGGAACGGATGAGGCAACAGGAATTGAAGTTAGTTCTGACGGATAAAGCATTGATGGGGGATTTCTCGCGGATTCTGAATCTATTGAAAAACCATGTTAAATCGCGTAACAACAAGATCCATGGGGATGCCCTGAATGTTATCGCCGTTTCTACACGCATCATAAATATCACCGTTATCGTGAGCATTGGAATGGGTTTGATCTTGCTGGTGCTAATGATCCTGACCAGCAGCCAGGTCGTCCGGTACCAGAAACGAATCGTGCAAGCCCGTCAAAAAGCAGAAAATGAAGCTTTAGAAAAAAGCCGGTTCCTCGCATACATGAGTCATGAGATACGAACTCCCCTGACCTCCATCGTGGGATTTACCGAACAGTTGAGACACACTACCCTGGATACCAAGCAAGAAAGATTTGTAAATTCCATGCAAACCTCTTGCGAGATGCTGCTCATCACGGTCAACGACATCCTCGACATTTCAAAGCTTGATGCTGGTAGGATGAAGTTTTTTAAATCCTCTCTCAACCCAGTTTCTGTCATTGAACAGGTGTTGAATAGCTTTCGTCCGGCTTCAGAACGAAAAGGGCTCAGGTTAATTCTGAATAAATACAAGAATGAACACATACTCCTTTCCGGCGATGAAATGCGTCTAAAGCAGGTTTTGATCAACCTGGTTAACAATGCTATCAAATATACCGAGCACGGAGAAATCACGGTTACCCTCTCCCTGAGTCCCCGCGGTTCAAAACACTTTCTGCAGATTGCCATCGCTGATACGGGTATTGGAATTCCAAAAGACAAACTGGAAGAAGTATTCAGTGAATACAGTCAGATTCATGAACAATCGGCTAAGAAATGGATCATCGGGACCGGCCTTGGCCTTCCAATCTGCAAAAAGATTGTCGAAATGCAGGGAGGAACTATCCGGGTCACAAGTGAATTGGGCAAGGGTTCCACCTTTACATTCAGCATTCCTTACGAGATCAGCAAAGAACCGGCCGAAGAGTTCAAACTCCCTGACGAAGGGATGGATCCTTCGATTTTCATAGGAAAGCGTATTCTGGTTGTTGACGACACCGAGATCAACCTGGTACTGCTGGACGCCATTTTTGAGAAATGGAAGGTCAAGGTGGATATGGCCAGGAACGGGAAAGAAGCGATGGCCCTGATTGGCCTTCACCCATATGATCTGATCGTGTCGGATGTGAATATGCCGGAAGTAGATGGGGTGGAAATGACCAAACGAATCCGTCATAATCCATCTCCGCAGATCGCAAAAACACCCGTGATCATCCTTACCGCAAACATCCTTCAGGATGAGGTGGAGAAGTTCCAGAACGCTGGAGTGAGCGGTTATCTGATGAAGCCTTTCCTGATGATCGATCTCTACCAGGTGGTAAGGAAATACATGGCCTGACCTGAAAATTATTTTCGGGATCCTGTGTTGATATCCTGTACTGCCACAAGCTGGTCATAAAGCCCCGATAACGGATGCAGGTAGACGTAAATGGAATACTGGTTCTCGGTTTCCCAATGGCTCCCCTCAAAGAAGGATTCCTCCCCCGAAGGTGAGTTATCCGGTTTAAATACATACAGGTAATCATAATATCCCTGTTTGAGGTAAAGGGAGCAGGTATACCGGCGGCTTGCAGGATCATATACCATCTCGTTCCCCGGGTGCATCTGCCAGTCGGTCAACCCTCCGAGGATATAGAACTTTCCTCCCGGGATAAGCATAGTAGAAGGAAGGGAAAAGTGAACCCAGGCGTAATCTGCCTCGATTTCATCGTTTCCGGAAACCTCTTCGTTCTTTATCAAAAAACGGCCGTTCAGGTCTTGGTTATAAGTATAATTTTTTCTCGCACGCGACAGGTCATCCAGCATGTAGACCTGGTAAGCACTGTCCCATTCGATCGACCGTATATGTTCGGTCTGGTAACGCAGACTCTTGATATCGACCGACCTGAATTCATTCCCTCCGTCGAAAGCATTGGCAGGATCGAACGTAAAATCGAGCTCCTTCCCGCGGATAAATTTGGGTTTCAGATTTCGTAACGCATTGTCCCATCGATAGTTTTGTGTGATAATCACCTGGATCTCTCTATTAGGATTCGAAGCCAGAAATCCCCCTACATTGACCTTGAAGTCAAGCTGTTGTTTCGTCTCGCTGAAGAAGGGGTCGTTTGACTGCACAATGTCAGCGGAGATAGTCATACCGGCTGGTTCCAGTACCATAAACCGCTTGGTGAAAACCGGTTCCTGTGGAGTATCCAGGTAGGCGATGAGGAGGTAATTGCCCGATAGTTTCGGTTTCATGTAGGTTGTCGGAAAATAGCCGGTATAGTGGATATATTCAACAGTCGTGTTATAGGAATAGGCAAAATCGCGGATGCTCTCCTCCTCTACCCCGTCGATAAAATCGGTTACAGAAAGTTGTGCCGACGTGGTCCAATCGGCCGAACAGTGCCGGATTGTATACTTGTAGCTTTTCAGTGATACATCCAGGTCATCAAAGGTAAGCCTCAACTGTTCGTCCGAGTTCAGAAGAATAATCGGAGCGGCCATTTCGAAGCCTTCTTTATGAAGAATAACCGTATGGATGTTGGGATCGTATATCCTGTTCTCATTCGGAAAATCCCAGGCAAACAATGCCCCCGTACAAAACGAGAACCCGAAAAAAAGTATCCCTTTAATCTTCATTTCTGAAACGTGAATCGTGTATCGTGAAACGTTAATCGTGAATCGTGACTGGTGACACGTCTCACGTCGTACGTCTTACGTCCTTCGTCCTTCGTCTAAATTCCGCGCAAACAATTCCTGTGGCAACTGCCGCATTCAGCGACTCGGCATGTTCTTTCCGGTCTCCCGGATAAAACGGGATGGAAAGCCGGTGCGTTACAAATGGGATTAGTTCCTGCGAAATCCCATGTGCTTCATTCCCGATCACGACGATCCCGTGATTTCCGATCTCTGCCTGATAAATATCTTTCCCGTCCAGCATCATCCCATAAACAGGAACTCTGCCATTCAAATCTTCCAAAAGCGTGCGTAACTCCCGAGAGAAGACGTTTACCCGGATCAGGGAGCCCATCGTCGCCTGAATGACTTTGGGGTTATAGAGATCGACTGTCGTGGAAGAACAGATTATCTGTCCGATCCCAAACCAGTCGGCAATCCGGATCATCGTCCCCAGGTTTCCCGGATCCTGGATATCATCTAACATCAGCGTGAGAGAGGATTTCAAGGAGGCCAGGTCGAGAACCGGTTCATCCATGTCTACGATTGCCAAAACCTGACTGGGCGATGCCAGTGCAGTAATGCATTCCATTTCTCGCAGGGAGATTTCGTTCACCGGAGCCGTCGAAGCCAACCCCGTTTCTTCAATCCAGCCGGCCGTTGCATAGATCTGGCGGATCGGGAAACGGCCGGCAGAAAGTTCCAGGACCAACTTCGACCCTTCCACAATAAAACACCTGTGAAGCTCCCGGAATTTCTTCTGCTTCAGGAAATTGACAAATTTTATCTGGGATTTCGACAACATAGACACAAAGACACACATCACCACTGCATAATGGCACCACTGCATAATGGCACCGCAATACCGAAAGTAAAAATACGAAAATTGAAGGAATTACTCCGCGAACACCTCAAAGGTAATCTCGATCGGCACCTCCTTGTGCAGGGTGATCCTGGCTTTGTAGGTCCCGATCTCTTTGATATGATCCTGATCTACGTGGATCTTTTTCCGGTCGATTTCCAGGTTGTACTGATCTTTGAGTGCCTGGGCGATTTGAATGGTATTGACTGAGCCAAAGATCTTTCCCGACTCAGCCGCTTTCGCGCCGATCTTCACCACAAGATTTTCCAGTTTCGTAGCCATATCGGTGGCTTCATTCTTAATCTTATCGGCTTTAAATGCCTGCTGTTTCAGGTTTTCGGCAAGAACTTTCCGGTTGGAGTCGGTTGCCAGAATTGCCATCCCTTTCGGGAGTAAATAATTCCGGGCAAAACCCGGTTTTACTTTGACCGTTTCGTTTGCATAACCCAGATTGGGCACATCCTGTTTCAAAATCACTTCCATGGTGTGTTCCTCCTTACTTTAATAAGTCTGCCACATAGGGTAATAAGGCAAGGTGCCGGGCCCGTTTCACAGCCTGCGCCACTTTTCTCTGGTATTTGGTCGAGGTCCCAGTGATTCTCCTGGGAAGGAGCTTTCCCTGTTCATTCACGAACTTTATCAGGAAGTCGGCATTCTTGTAATCGATGTATTTGATTCCGCTCTTCTTGAAACGGCAGTATTTCTTTCGTTTGGTATCAACCGCAATGGGGGTCAGATATCTGATCTCTCCTGATTGTTGTGCACTCATGTTACATCGTGTTTAGGTTTTTACTCAGTTACTTCCGCTGTTTTTTCAGCTTTGGCCTTCGCCCGCTTCTTCTCGTTGTAAGCGATGGCATGCTTGTCCAGCGCAACCGTCAGGAATCGCAGGATGCGCTCATCCCGTTTAAAGGTCACTTCCCATTCACGGATGATGGCTGGATCGGCCTTAAACTCAATCAGGTAGTAAAAACCTGTGCTTTTTTTCTGGATGGGGTAGGTCATCTTCCGCAGCCCCCAGTTGTCTTCATAAACTAGTTCAGCATCTTTGCTTTTCAGAAACTTCTGAAATTTTTCTACCGTTTCCTTCATCTGTTCGGCAGATAAAACGGGAGTCATTATGAAAACGGTTTCGTACTGTTTTAACATTGTCCTTGTTTATTAATGATTAATCTGTTGGTTTTAAAAAGGAGTGCAAAATTAGGGCTTTCTTTTCAATTATCAAAATTTGTCACCAGTCACTGGTCACTAGTCACCAGTCACTTGTATAAGCGCAACCGCGTAAGCCGAAATGCCTTCCTCTCTCCCGATGAAACCCAGTCGCTCACTGGTTTTGGCTTTGATGGAGAGTTGATCCGGAGAGATTTTCATAAAATCAGTAAGGATCCTGATCATCTCCGGGATATAGTCGCTGATTTTCGGGGACTGGAGCACGATGGTGGTATCCAGATTGACGATGGTAAAGCCCTTTTCCCTGACCAGGGAGCAGCAACGCTCAAGGAAGATCTTACTGTCTATCCCCTTGTATTCCTGGGAAGTATCCGGAAAGTGGAACCCGATATCGCGAAGAGCTGCAGCTCCAAAAAGCGCGTCGCAGATTGCGTGAATGAGCACGTCGGCATCGGAATAGCCAACCGCCCCTTTCGTATGTGGGATCAAAACACCTCCCAGCCAAAACTCTTTCCACTCTTCCAGCCGGTGCGTATCAAACCCGAAACCGATGCGATTCATCATTCCTTCTGCTGATCCTTGGGCCCGATCTTATTGAAATTGAACACCAGGGTAAACTGCAGGGTGTTCTGAAGCGGGTTGTTGTGTTTTATCGGAATGAGATAAGAGAAATCCAACCCGAATACATTGTATCGCAAACCGGCTCCGAGCGTGAAAAACTGCCGATCTCCCTTGTACTTTGATTCCCAGAAATAGCCAGCACGGATCGCGAAAAGCTTGTTGTACCAATATTCAGCCGCAATGACCACGTTGATCTCTTCCAACTCCTCTTTGAATCCATACGGGGCATCGTAGAAAGATTGAATCATCCCTTTTACAACGGACACATCAGGATCCATCCCTTTCTCAATGACCTTTTTTCCATCCGGACCAATGGAATCGAGATAGTAAATCGGGGGTGTCGGGACCAGAAGTTTGTTCAGGTCAATGGCAAAAGACAACCGGTTGTAGTCGTCAATATCCACGGTAAATGAGGGCCCGATGCGAAAGTTTGTGGGAAGAAAATCCCGCAGGGTGGACGAACTGCTGTAAGAAATTTTGGCCCCGATGTTGGAGATATCGAAGCCAAAATCGATCCAGGCACCGCTAAGTCCTTTGATCTCAAGCTCTTTATGATAATACAGCGCGATATCGGCAGCCACCGAAATCCCAGGCTGAACATCGTATTTTGTGTAATTGACTGGCACCAGGTTTGAATAAATAAAACGCGCAGCCACGGCGCCGGATACTGCTCGCGAAAATTTCCTGGCATAGGTGGCATCTATCGCCCATTCATTCGGTTTTACCGCGCCCAATTCCTGTCCGATATCGTTGGTGAACATAACCTCTCCCATCGAAAAGAAGCGGAGCGAAGCGGCAATTGCCTGCTTGTCGCCAAATCGTTTAAAGCCGCATACCGAGGCAAGCCCGATGTCATTGACCAATCCTCTTAACCAGGGAACATATCCGATTCCGGCGCCGAAATCCTTCTCAATAAACGCGTATTTTGCCGGATTCCAATAGAGAGAATATACATCCGGAGAGGTTGATACACCAATATCTCCCATCCCTCCGGAACGGGCATCGGGAGCAATCAGGAGAAAGGGAACAGCCGTTGTGATCACGTTGGGTTGCTGCTCGCTTTGACCAAATGTATAGTTGATCAATAAACTAATTGCCAAAATAAGGCTCAATCGAATCTTCATCTGTCGCATTCAAATTAAATTTTAGTCTGAAAAAAATGGTTGCAAAAGTAACGAATATAACTTGTTGATATTGTCTTACAGTAAAAATGGGTATAACAAAATCTATCTCAACACGATAACCTTTCCGTAGGTTTGCGCGTAACTTCCGTTTTCTCCTCCAAATTTCAAGGTAAAGGGATAGATCCCGCTGCTGAGTTTCCTTCCGTTCTCATCGTTCCCATCCCAGTATACCTGTACCGGCTGACCCGCATACTCTGTTACCGAAACGTCCAGTAGCCTTACCTGAATGCCCTGGACATTGTACACTGCGATCTGTACATTGATATCTCCGCTCCCGGGATCGGGACGGAAGGTAAAGGTCGTTCCCTCGATCAGCGGATTGGGAAATGTATAGACATCCGAGAAGAGAATACTCGGATGTTCGAATACGTAAATGATGACCGTCTCTTCGGACGGATTATTATACATATCCCAGGCTTTGACCGTAAGGGTATGACGGCCGATGGTCAGACCGGAAAGCGGGAAAATTACCGTCCCGCTCTGATACTGATTCATGGTTGGCATATAATACGGATTTAGCACCCACGAATGGGCATGGTCGTCATCCAGCGTGGCAAGGATCTCATGCCCCAGGCCCAGGCCGACATAGTTGATCCCATCCGGATCGGTGAGGTCTACGATCAGCACCGGATTGATCCCCACCCGGTCTCCGGATTTGAACGACCGGGTGTCAAGGTAAATCGCAATATCCGGACCCGGGTTCACCGGGTTGATCGTAGGATCCTTCCCGCCGATGACAACATTGTCATCGTAACCATTCCCGTCGGAAGCTTCGGACCTCGCATAATAGCTGATCTTTCCGAAACCAAAGGGAGGAGAAATCTCTTCCGGCACCACGAAACTGAACGAAAAATCGCCATGGCCGATCGTGGCCGGCCCGTCGCTCAGCAGCACATTTTGCATCTGGAAATACTCTTTGAAACTCTTGGGCTGGTTGGCTAACGTCCGGTAAGTAACTTGCTTATCATAGACTTTGGCAAAGAGGGTCCCGTTAAAATCCGTGGCTTTATTCCCGGTTG
This sequence comes from bacterium, assembly GCA_043806735.1. Lineage (GTDB taxonomy): Bacteria > Bacteroidota > Bacteroidia > Bacteroidales > FEN-979 > QYOJ01. The sequence goes on from JAZDGR010000145.1 coordinate 44,854, forward strand.
CATCCCGTACTTCCCCCCGTACCTGAACCACCGACAAACCCAAAAGTGTGTCGGGGATCAGATCTACTGCTTTGCCGTTGATCTCCGTAGTAACCACGTTAAATTCGGGATAAGCGATCACTTGCGCAGGATCCCCCAGTAAAACAAAATTCCGGATGTTGTTGCTGTTGTTATTGTTATTCTTGGAGATCCGCAATAAGTCCCCCATTTTCAGGTATTCCCCGTGTTCATCTTTGTTCATCAGGTTCCTGAAGAAAGAGGTATCCAGTTTAAAATTTGAGGTTGCCAATGCCAGCCGGGTAGTGGTATATAAAGCAATAGCGCCCGCTTTGGGTTTCACAATCACCATCTCTCCTGCACTGAACCGCTCGGGATTATCGAACCGGCTGAATTCGCAAGTCGCGGTGATGAAAACAGGCAACTTATCAGAGTTCGCCCAGCTTTCAATGTCGGGAATGGTGAGAACCTTTTCCCCAGTCCAGCCATCTTCCCCTCCATGGCCCGTGTAATTCAGGATCAGGCTTCCGTTGGCTACGGCGTTGTTGATGGCCTGGTTTACAGCCGGATACCGTGGACCTGACGGGGTTTTCACCAGCTGATATGCATCGAGGTAAATCTTGTTAACGTTGAATACCGGGTATTTGGATCCCACGATATCGCATAGTTCTTCCGCTTGCCGGAGATGCAGGTTGGAGTCTTCATCGTCGGCAATAAAAGTCATCACATTTCGCCAGGATGACTGGACTGTATCGTTTTTTTGTACATAACGAAAAATCTTTTCTACCACTGCTGCCGCCTGTTCCTGCGTAGAGACCGGGAACCGCCCCATGCCGAGATCCAAATTCCCGGAAGAGCCCTGCCCCTGGTCCTCTCCCATGATCCCGTAATAATCATCGGTAACATACGTTGCAATAAACTTGAATGACTCCTCCGACTCAAAGGTGGGAACGAAGTTGGTGTTGTTGGGGATCCGGTTTTTGTAATCATAAGAACCGTCGCCAAACAGCAAAATGTACTTGGGTTTGTTTCCGGCTTCGGCCCGTTGGTACAACATCCGGATATAGTCCCGGATGGCAGTCAAATCATGCCGCCCCGATGCAAATTCGTTGAAAATCTTTTCTGTTTCTGCAACCATTACCGTGATCCCGGTGGTGGCCCTGTGAAAGACTGCCAGTTCTTCAGCCTGGTTCAGAAAATCGGGGTGGCTGACAATGATAAGCGTTGTGGGCTGGTCCCCGTGGAGGTTCTGGTTGGGAACCGGTCCCACCGGGGTTACCGGGTTATATTCAGAACCGTCAAACGAAATAAATTCTCTCAGGACAGGAGTAGGCATAATAAACTGAAACGTACTGTCAGGAGCCACCCAGCTACCCTGAACCGACGCGATCCCACCCGGATCGGTTACATCCCACACGACGACATCCGAAGAGGAATTTTGCAGTAAAAAGCGGGTCAACTTGTCAGTGCCAACGTTGTTGGGATCCCTGAAAGAGAGTTGGGGGCCTACCCAGATAAGGTGACGAAGCACATTCAATTCCAAGTAGTTGAGCCAGGCCTGGGAACCTGGAGTGGGAAGTGAGTATAGCAGTTTGATGTCGGCTGCATTCTGTCGGAGCATGGCCAGGGATCCGCGAAGTTTCTGGCGGGCAAATACACTGATCGATTGCAGATCGGTATAATCAATGTTGAACTTGTCGATGAGGGTGTCCTTCAGGTAGATATACATGGTGCTGACACTCGGGGCGCGGGCGACCACGAAAGTATTGATCCGGCATGCGGAATTGGCAATCGCATTCGGGAAATAAAACGGGAATTCATATTGGTTCTGCTGAGCATTGAATTCCTCCCCAACCCAGATCTTCCCCGACCGGATCAGGTTTCGCTGATCCAGGTCATGATACGCATAGTCGGTAAACCGGGTCGAGGTATAGTTCGCGTTGGTGTCGGGATAGAACACAGGCAAAACCCGTTTCCCTGGACCCAGGTCGGTTGTAATGAAATAATAAGTGTCGTCGGAATATAGATTTTTCTGGTGCGTAAAGATATGATCCTGATCATTGTATTTCCAGGCATCGGGAGCCTCTCCGTAAAAGATAAAATAATCCCCCGGATCAAACATCCCGTCGGCCCCGTCGAACACCAGTATGGGATTCTCACGGAGGTCGTCGATCCGGGGTTCAGAATTAGCCTCGGGAAGCATGCCTCCGCCATTTCCGTAAAGGCGGATGTTTCCCGGGACAATCGCAGATGGATGCATTCCAAGCTGAACGAGGTCTTCGTAAGTCACCTTGTGAATGCCGGTTTGCTGAACTGATATCTTATACCAGTTCCCGGTGGCGAGAACAGACTGATCGGTTTGCAGGTTTTCAGAAATTCCGGTCACCGGCGCGAGAAGAAGCAGAAAGAGAGCTGTTCTGATCATGTTATTCTCTTTTTTCAGTGTATGAATAGCTTTTTTATCGAATTACAACAAGTTTGGCTGTTTCATTTTCAGTCGTTCCGTCGGGCAGTTCAACCGTAACCCGGTATATATAGGTTCCGGTACTGATTTTCGACCCGCCGTCAATAGTTCCGTCCCAATGGATCGGTTCTATGCGGAATCCGTTGGCAAACAGGGTCCTCCGGATGGTCCGTATGAGTTTCCCGTAAATCGTAAAGATCCGGATCTCCACGTTCAGGTTCACATTCGTTTGATTCGTCTCGAATGAAAACAGCGTCTGATCCTGGAAAGGGTTGGGGTAGTTGTAAAGATGATCAATCACATAGTCGTTGGAGTTGATCACTTTGAAGCTGAGTACCGCTTCCGAAGAATTGTTGAATACATCCCACACCTTCAGACTCAGGGTGTGGATGCCCTCCGTCAAATTAAAGAAAGGATAGGTGATTTGTCCGTTCTTGTATGTATCGATATTCGCCACATAGTAATCGTTCAGGATCAGCGGATTCTGGGAATCCCCATCCAGTACTGCTGTGATGTCATGTCCGATCCCGTTCCCAACGGTATTGATTCCCGATTCATCGCTGACGTAGGCCAGCATGACCGGGTTTTGGTTCGTGATCCCCCCCGAAAAAAAGGTAGGAGTATTCACAAAAAGATCGATATCGGGCCCCTGGTCATCCGTCTTTGCCGATGCATCAAAACCTCCCACAACGATGGCTTCGTCGAAACCATTGGCATCTGTTTCTGCGCTTCGCGCATAGTAGCTGATTTTCCCCTGCCCGTATTTGTAAGCAATGTCTTTGGGTACAATGAAGCTGTACACAAACTCTCCACTGGTTACCTGCACCTTCCCCTTGTAAATCTGGTTCTTCTGAAGATAAAACGTGATGGGAGGATCTCCGTCATTGCCCAGGGTAAGGATTTCGGAAGGTTTGTCGAAAACGGTAGGAAAAACAAGTCCGTTGAACTCCTCGGCAAGTTTTCCATTTTCATCACGTACTTCCCCCGAAATGGTGATCTCCGAAAGAGCCTTCAGGGTATCGCCGGTGAGGGAAGTGGTCACTACGTGCATTTTCGGATAGGCCATTTGCATGGCCGGATCCCCCAGCAAAACGAATTTACGGGTATTGGCCGAGGAGGAAGTGGCATTTTTGGCCTGGAGAATCACGTCGCCCATCCGCATATAATCTCCGTCCACCCGGTTGAAAACCACACCGTAAAAATTTGTTGCCAGGGCAAAATTGCTTCCGGCAAATGTGGGTCTTGTGGTGGTAAACAGGGCGATTCCGCCTCCCATAGGATTCAAAAACACCCACTCGCCCGCCGAAACCCGTCCGGGATCATCGTACCGGCTGAATTCACAGGTGGCGGTGACGAAAACAGGCAGGTTGTCAAAGTTTGTCCATGATTTGATATCCGGAACCTCCAATACCCGCTCATGCGCCCAGCCCAGTTCACCGCCGTGTCCCGTGTAATTAATGATAAGCGCTCCTTTATCAACCCGCTTGGTTATGGCGTCGTTGACTTCCGGACTGCGTTGGCCTCCCGGGGTGGCGATCTGCTGATAGGCATCCAGGTAAATTTTGTCAATGTTGTACACAGGGTGTTGGGAGGTAATCATATCGGTGAGGTCTTCCACCTGGTTCATATGCAGGTTCCCGTCGCCATCGTCGGCCACAAATCCCAGCACATTCCGCCAGTCATTTTTCACTGAATCCGAATTGGCACAATAATGCAGGATTTTATCAACCGCAGCCGTTGCTTCTTCCACAGTCATCACGGGAAGTCGGCCTACTCCCAGGTCGAGGCTTCCTCCGGTCCCCTGCCCTTCGTTGGGATCCAGGAGCACGAAATAATCATCCGTGATATATGAATCCACGGGATCCAGCGATTCGGGTGATTCGTAGACCAGCACGAAATTGGTGTTGTTCGGCTCCCGGTTTTTGTAATCGTAAGAAGCGTCTCCGAACAGCAGTAGGTATTTTGGTTCACCTCCACCAGCTGCCTGCTCGTACATCATCCGTAGAAAGTCCCGGATGGCAGAAAGATCCTGTGATCCGGATGAAAACTCATTGAAAATCTTTTCCGGTGTGGTCACCAGCACACTTAGGTTGTTCGCTTCCCGGTGATATCCGGCAAGCCGCTCTGCGTCAGGTAAAAAATCAGGATAAGCAACGATCACGTAATCGACCAGTCCTGCCCCGTGAAGGTCCTGATTCTCTACACGGCCTGTAAACTCGGGATTCAGGAACGCAGTTCCGTCAAACGCAATGAATTCTTTCAACGTATCTGTCGGGACCCTGAAAGTGACCACCCCTCCGGAAACACTGGTCTGGATATCCTTTACAACCCCTCCGTCAGTTACATCCCATACCTGAACCAGCTGGCCTTGTGTGGTGAGGATGAATTCGGAAATTTGATCTATTCCTGATGATTCCACAGACCGGAAATTTAGTTGGTTCCCGCTCATTTTCAGGTTTCTCATCACATTGACTTCCAGGTAATTCAGATACCCGATGGCAGAGACCCCCGGTTTGCTGTAAACCAGCTGGATATCGATCACCTGCTTATTTACGGAAAGGCTGCTGAATTCTGTTTTTTCACGGGCATAGGTGGCCAGAAAATCACCGGATACCTGGGGGATAGAAATATTGAACAGCGGTTGGTTGTTCGCCTTCATCTGAAAGGTGCTGCTGCCGGTAGTGGACCGGGCAGCCACACAGGCGCCAATATAGGCAGGGGATGTCACATCCAGGTCGGCGAATGCAAACGAGTAGTTCCGCGACAGTGTTACGTCAAAATACTCGATGTCGTACCACTCCCGCCCCGATTTGATTAGGTTGAGGTCGTCCTTCTCATAAAAGGCAAAATCGTTAAACCGGATGATGGTATGCGTCGGAGGCTGGGAACTCCCCGGCTCGGGGATCAGGCGCTTTCCGTTGCCTCCTCCGAAAGTGAGAAAATAACAGGTCTTATCAGCATAAATATTTTTTCGGTGATGGAAGAGGCTGTCTGTCGCGCTAAAAGTCCATTTGACCTGGGATTCCCCGTAGAAGAGGATGTAATCCCCTTCGTTGAACTGGCCGTCATCCTCTCCCACCACCCGGATAGCCAGCTCCTGCAGGTCATCAATCCGGGGGGCATTATTGGCTTCCGGAAGCATCCCTCCTCCATTCCCGCATAGTCTGATCGTGCGGGGATCCACCGAAGAGGGATTAATATCGGCCTGTAGAAGGTCCTGATAGGTAATTCGATAAATCCCGTTTGAAGAGACGGCAAATTTATACCACAAACCGGTTGCAAGTACTGAA
>JAZDGR010000146.1:0-3159 GCA_043806735.1 bacterium
AATAAATATATAAATATATTTTTATCAAAAAAGCGTGGTGAACGTGAATTTCTTTCCGTCAAATAAGCCTTTGTCACTTAATTTCAGCTCCGGGATCACCAGTAACGCCATGAACGAAAGAGTCATGTAAGGAGCTCGAAGCATACTTCCCATGGATTTGACCCGACGGTCCATCTCTTCGTATATTTTTGCCACCTGGTAGCCATCATGACCTGACATGATCCCGGCAAACGGGAGGGGCAGAACCTTTTCATCCGGACCGTCGACCCATGAGATCCCTCCTTTGGCCTGTACGATCAGGTTTATCGCCCGTGCAAGGGATGCATCATCCACACCGACTGCCACAATATTATGGCTGTCGTGCGCCACACAGGATGCGATTGCCCCTTGCTGTAATCCAAAGCCGTTTACAAATCCTCTAGCGGGGGGCACTTGGCTGTACCGGTTTTTAACGACCAGTTTCAAAATATCCCGACTGGGATCAGAAACCACCTGATCTCCTTCGATCCGTGGAACCAAATCAAGTTCCTGGGTGATCAACTGTCCGTCGAGTGCCTTTTGAACCCGGATCTTCCCTGGTTGGGCATCCACCCTTAATTGTTCTTTATCAATGGGATCGGTCTTAAAGTTATTGGCTGGTTCTTCCGGCAGAGAATCCAGGAGTGAATGCCCGTTCTCCGCTACTTTCCTGCCATCAATGAAGGTAGCCAGGATGGAAAATTGATCCAGGTTGTCAACGATGATCAGGTCGGCAGGATCATTCTTTTGAAGCAAACCCACCGAAAGACCGTAGTGTTTCACCGGATTGAAGGTACAGCTCCGGATGATTTTCATGAAGTCAAACCCTTTTTCAAGGGACCTTCTGACCAGTTCATTGATATGCCCCTGCGCAAGATCATTCGGATGTTTGTCGTCAGAGCAAAGCATCACCATTCCCGGAAACTCCTCAATCAGATCGCATAACTCCTCATAATTCTTCGCGGCGCTTCCCTCCCGGATCAGGATCTTCATTCCGTACCTCAGCTTATCGAGCGCTTCATCCCGCGTAAAACATTCATGATCGGTGGTGATGCCGGCTTCAATATACCGCCGGGCATCTTCCCCGCGCAGACCGGGGGCATGGCCATCAATGGGTTTTCCAGCGCTTTTTGCGGCAGTAAGTTTTTCCATCACTTCAGGATCTCCAAATAGCACCCCGGGGAAGTTCATCATTTCTGACATGTATTTTACCTCCTCCATTGCCAGGAGGCCGCGAACCTCATTGACTCCCAGAGTGGCTCCGGCTGTTTCGAATACAGTGGCCGGGACACAGGAAGAGGCTCCGAAGTTGAACTTGAAAGGAACTTTTTTCCCATTCGAGATCATGAAAAGTATGCCCGGAATTCCCAGTACATTGGCGATTTCATGGGGGTCAGAAACCGTACCTACGGTGCCATGAACCACTGCCAGCCGGGCAAATTCCGAAGGAATCAGCATTGAACTCTCTACATGGATATGCGCATCCACCAGGCCAGGCATGATGTACTGTCTGGAATCAACATGCCCTTCAATGATCTCCAAGATCCTCCCACCGGAGATCCTGACTGTTCCGGGGAAAATTCTCTCCGCCATCACATCCACGATATTCCCCTGCAATTCAAATACCTTCGTTTTCATATCAACTCATTAATAAAATAACACCTCTCACTTTTCACGTCTCACTTTTCACGTCTCACGTCTCTCGTCTCTCGTCCCTCGTCCTTCGTTCCTTCCCCGCCAGCTGACCACAAGCCGCGTCAATATCTTTCCCCCGGCTTTTTCTGACATTGACTACCAGATTCCGGGCCTCAAGGAAATCTCTGAACATTTTCATCCGCTTCACTGCCGATCGCTTATATATAACTCCATCCACCGGATTGTATTCGATCAGGTTAATCTTGACCGGAAAATTTCTGCAGAAAACTGCGAATTCCTGCGCATCCTGCAGCGAGTCGTTGAAATCTTTCAGCAACAGGTACTCGATGGTAAACCGTTTGCCGGTTTTCTGAACATAATACTTTAACGAATCAATCAGGTCACTTAACGGGTGCGTAAGGTTGAAAGGAATAATTTGATTTCGTTTTTCGTCATTTGCCGCATGGAGGGAAAGTGCAAAATGGGACTTCACACCGTCATCGGCAAGCTTGCGAATCATTTTGGGCACTCCGACACTGGACAGAGTGATCCGCTGCGGAGAAAAACCCAAACCTTCTTTCCACGTGATCAGTTCGACCGACCTGATTACCTGGTTGTAATTAAAAAGAGGTTCCCCCATCCCCATGTACACTATATTGGACAGTCGCCCGTGACGGATGCTCAAGGATTTCCGGTTCAACAGCCATACCTGATCGACCATTTCGCCTGCAGTCAGATTCCTGTGAAGTCCCAGGGTGCCTGTTGCACAGAAAGTACATCCCAACGCACAGCCTGCCTGGGAAGAAATGCAGGCAGTTGTTCGTCCTTCAGAAGGGATCAGAACTCCCTCAATGACCAATCCGTCGTAAAGGCGAAAACCGATTTTGATCGTCCCGTCGCTGCTTTCCTGTTCGCTCTCCTGCCAGGCAGGGTGAAATGAAAAATGATCTGATAATTGGTTCCGCAACGGAAGAGGGATGTCGGTCATCTCTTCAAATGAGCTGCATCTTTTATGCCATAGCCAGGCAAAAACCTGTACAGCCCTGAACTTTTTCTCGTTCCTGGAGATGAAAAAGTCGATCAGTTCATCGGCGGAGAGGGCGCGGATATCAGGTTTTTCGTTACCATTCATCTTTTTTCGTCTCCACAGGTTGCATCTTCTCTTTTAGCGAAGATACAAGGCGTTGCATGGTTGTATCGATCTGGTAGAGGTAACTGTCCCATTGCGGATTATAAGCAGGGTCTGCTTTATCAAGCCATTTTTCCAAGGGATAGCGTGAAGTTGTTTTCAGGTTAAAATCCGTTAGGGTATACCGGTACCTGTTGTCTTTGAATTCCAGGCGGATTGTGTAGAGAACCTGACCTCCCGTTATCTTTGTCCCGCTTTTATCCGTGAAATAAATATTCATGCGTCCGGTGCCCTCCAGTTTCCCATTGACTTTATCCTGAACATTGAAAAGGGAAGTCGGATTAGGATAATAGTAGTTGAACCATTCCATGGCTTTG
>JAZDGR010000147.1:0-3523 GCA_043806735.1 bacterium
GACGTCGGGGGCAGAGTGAATGTGGATGTCAATGGATCCTTCCAATAGCGTCAATACATCCTTATCAAATCTGAATTTCATCATTACGCTCCTCGGTAATTCGGGTAAGGAACCAAGGCACGGCTATTACACAGATAATCCAGAAAGCACAAGAGAAAATGAGTTCATTTTCGATCCTGAACCGGCTTTTCGATCCTGAACCGGCTTTAAGAAGATCATCTGCCCGGTTGTTCACGGTGGCCGGCCTTCTTCTCCCTCGGCTCCGGCTGTGATGTCGTGTTTTCCGGTCGAACCTGTTCGGATTGGACCGGCCTTGCGGGAGCGACACGCTCGGTTCTCGGCACCGGCTGTTCAGGCTTTGCGGGCCTTGCCGGAATGACGCTTTCGGAAGGTTTGGCGGGCTGCGCGGGTTTTACGGGAGTGACACGCTCGGTTCTTGGAGACGGTTGTGCCGGTTGTACGGGCCTCGCCGGAAGGACGCGTTCGGAAGGTTTTGCGGGTTGGGTGGGCTGCACGGGTTTTACGGGTTTTGTGGGAGCGACACGCCCGGTTCTGGGAGACGGTTGTGCCGGTTGTGCGGGCCTCGCCGGCATCATGCGCTCGGTAGGTTTAGCGGGCTGACCGGGTTCGACGGACGGTACGCCCCGAACGCCGCCGCCCTTGATCTCTCTTTGGGGAAGCTTCAGCTCCGATTTAGGCCGATTGACCTCCTTTGCGGGTACGATATGGTCCGTACCCCTGGGTTGTTCGACCCGAACCTCGCGGTTGACCTTCCCCTCGGGGATGGCTTTGAGTCGTTCCTGGAGGACCGAGGCATTTTCTTTCCTGCCCTCGTGAATGATCTTTTCATTGTCCCGGATCCGGTTGATCACGGTATTGTGAGGTTTCTCCTGTACAAGCACGTTGGTGAAATTGCACCTTTGACTGTTCGTCGAGTAGTTCTTGATCACCGTGTCGTTGACGACAGGGGCCGTCCGGTAGTTGTTGATGACGGTTGTGCGGTTGATGTTGGTCACCCGGACGTTTCGGTAATCGTCTCTGCCGTTGAAATTGCTCCGGTTGACGATAATGGCATGGTCAACGTACGCATGGCTGCGGATGTTGATGTTGATCCGGTCGATGTTGATGTTGTTTACGACCACCGTATGCGGACCTCCCCAGTAGCGTCGGCTGTAGTAGGTCTCCTGCGGCGCCAGAGGCACCCAGCCTACGTGGACCCCGCTGTGAATCCAGGCAACCCTTCCGGGATACCAGAAGAATCCAATGTTGAGCAGGGGAAGGCCGACGCGCACGCTGACCACCGGCGGGGCCCAGTACCAGCGATTCCTGGCGTAAATCCAGTTTCCGTAATGGTGGGTGACGTAACCGAAAGGCTCTGCCGGGATCCAGGTCTGGTCTCCGTACCAGTCGGTCCAGCGCCCCACGGTGAAAGGCGACCAATTCACGGCCACGACGGTCGGTCGCCAGAACCAGCGCTCCTGGCCCTCGTAGGGAACCCTCTCCCATCTTCCGTTTTCTTCAAATGCGTATGCCTCGTGGTGGAGGTCGGGCGGGAGATATTCGACCGAAGCACCTTTCACCTCGCCCTTGGCCAGCCAGAAATTCTCCCGGTCCATATTCCACCGGTTCCAATCGGGATCGACGGCTCCATCGCCTAAAGAAACCTGCTGCGGGTCGGCGAGAATCGATGTGACTCCCGCCGCCACGTCATATCGGCGATTGGTTGCCGGGTGTACGAAACTCACCGTCCCCTTGATTGCGATTAATTCAATGGAGTTCTCGCCTACATAAAGGTCGAAGATCGTGTCGGGATCGGCCAGGACGTACCCGAAGGGACTTGTTACTTTGATGGCCGCCTGGCCTTTGCTGTAAAACCGGGCCATGCCCGAGGCCACATCCATTTCGGCCAGGTCGGCGTCAAGCGTGATAAACTGGATTTGTGTGCTGTTTCCGGTCCTGATCCAGATCCCGTTGGGGACGATCAGTTCGGCCATCCCGTTGCTTCCCGAAAAGAGCGTATCCTCGGCGCCGAAGGGTGCGTCCCTGACCACGGCCACCCAGTCCTTCTCCCCGGGAACATAACGGAGCAGATCCCCCTCGATGTGAAATATACGGCCTACCGCCATAGCGGGGGCCTCTGCCGCGGGAGACTGCGGAGACATCATCAGAGCCGCCGAAAACAGACACACCAGCCATCCGATCAACGATTTCATACTTTTCATGGGTATTGCCTTCTTTCTTGTTCTCATCCGACCAGGGTCAAGATCGCGGCAACCATTTTCACCATTCATGCCGCCTGCCGAATCGATTATACACCGCCTCTCCGGATTTCGACAGCGCTTCCCCTCTTTTTTGTAGTAGCAAGTAAAATGTAACGCCTTGACAAGCGATAGCACATACGCTATCATGTATCCTATGAAAGGCAAGGATCATCTGGAAAATATCAAAAATGTTTCATTTGCAGATCTGCTGAAGATTTGCAGAAAATATTTCGGAAAGCCGAGGATACGTGGCAGTCATTACATCTTCAAAACACCCTGGAAAGGTGATCCGAGGATAAACCTGCAAAAAGTTGATAAGATGGCAAAATTCTATCAGGTAAGAGACGTGAAAAAAGCCATTGAGAAAATGGAGGCTAAGAAACATGAAGAATAACATTGAGAAATATACTTACCGGATCGAGTGGTCGGAAGATGATCAGTGTCATGTGGCCAGATGCCTTGAGTTCCCATCCCTGGCAGCCCATGGTGATACCATAGAGGAAGCATTGAGGGAAATTGAATATGTCGTTGCGGAGTCCGTCAAGTGGATGCAGGAAGAAGGTGAAGCAGCGCCAGAGCCATTGGGGCTTAAGAAATTCAAGGGACATCTCACTTTGAGAATCCCGCCTGAAAAACACCGGGATTTGGCTATCCGTTGTGCAGAGGAAGGTATTTCACTTAACAGCTTTATACTTTCTCGCCTTACCACATAAAAAAGCTTTTACATTGCACCTTTCCTTTTGCGCACTGCTTCCTAATCTTATCGCATTCAATTTTGTTCTCTATGACGCCCTCGGCGGAGGGGTAACGCGAAGCCTATCCCAGGACCCACACGGAAAATCGTACTCCACACTGATGCTTACCCTCGAAGTTGAGGTAAGCGATGAACTGGCGGCAGCGATCGAGTTCAGGAGAAAATCGGGTATCCCACTGCTGTAATGACAGAAAAATGCTGAATTCATCAGGTCGATGGACATTACTTTTCTTTTACCGAATATTTACTTTTAATAAAATCCTTTTTGAGTTATAAGAAATGATAGTGATGCATGTTTCACAGACCATCATTTTATATATCGGGATTTGTTTAGCCACTCTTTTTATCAAACATTAAACGTAGTTATGCTTAAAGAAGGGAGGTCAGTATGATGCACCGTAATTTTTTCAAACTGTTGCTGATTGTCACGGGTTTGGGAGTATTGTCTATGGCATCCTTCGCCCAGGCACAGGAGAAACCAAAACAGGAAGGCATGCAAAAGGAAATG
>JAZDGR010000148.1:0-15087 GCA_043806735.1 bacterium
ATTTACACCATGCAATTAGTTATCAACTTTTTATTAACATTTACTATTTGCTACTTTATTGAATTATTTGTGCTCTTCCCCTTGTAAATCCTCAATTTTCTAAATTAACTTCCGATAGAAATTCAGCTTCCCGGCGAATTCAGGTTGGAATTCCCCCACTTTCAACTCAAAGACAACAAAGCAGTTCAGGTGAAAGTTAAAGAAGAGCAGGTCAAGGAAAAATTCATCATTTTCCACTGCAAGGTTGAACTGGTTCCCCACGTAAGCAAAACCTCGGCCCAGCTCAAGAAGAAATTGTTTCAGGTGTTCCAGCAGTCCCCGTTCCAGATCCCTTTCCCGTATTTCTTCCTGCAAGTCAATAAAATCAAGTAAATAAGGGTTCTTTAATGTTTCCCGGGCAAGGTCTGAACGAAGGGGGGGCATGGTAATTTCAAAATTGGTAATGGCATTTCCAATCCTGAGATGTAACTTACTCCTGATCTGCGCAGCCATCACGTCCCGGCTCCAACCGTTTTGAATTGTTTTCTGCAGGTAAAACTCGCTGATAGCGGGATCCTTTATTTTTTCCAATAAGGTAATATGATGGTACCAACTAATTTGTGCAAGTGCCGCTTGCACAATTATACCATCCTGTTTCTCTGTGTTTTGTATTTGTGCAACGGGCGGTTGCACAAATTGAGATGAGGCCAATTTTGCAGAAGGTTGTTGCAAAATTGTGTCAGGTAATTGGGCAAGTGGCGTTTGCACAATTGAAAATGATGGCCAGGCTTCAGCGAAGGAACGCATATACTTAATGTTCCGGACGGAAAAACCCTTGATTTCAGGAAATTCCTTCTTCAAATCTGTCGATAACCGCTCGATTATCTTTGTTCCCCATCCTTCTTGTTGCTGCTGTTTCAAGATAGTATTCCCAATTTCCCAATAAATTGAAAGCAGTTGGGAATTAACCGAAATTGCAGCCTGTTGACGGGCAATTTGAATTTTATTCTTTAAATCGCGCAGTATGTTAACGTATGAAAAACCTGGGGTTTCATTCATAACCAAGATTTTTTAAATTTTTCCTGATCAATTGTTGAAGCTCATTGCTTCGGATGAATTGCTCGTTGAGCTTTGATGTCAGGGTTGCCATCTTCTTTTCAAACGGGATTCCGTCATCCTCTTCCGCTTCGCTGCCCACATACCGACCAGGCGTCAGGACGTATTTCTGTTCTGCAACCTGTTCCAGCGTGGCGCATTTGCAGAATCCATCGACTTTCTTATGATTCCCGCCGATGTTCCGCCACTGATGGTAAGCATTTGCCACCTTTTCAATATCTTCTTCACTAAAGGCACGCAGTTTTCGGGTTACCATTGTGCCCAGTTTGCGGGCATCAATGAAAAGGATTTCATTATTCCGTTCCCTGTGAAGGCCATCTTTACCGTTACGGTTTTTACTCAGGATGAACAAACAGGCAGGGATTCCCGTAGTCAAAAACAACTTTTCAGGAAGTTGAACAATAGAGTCTATCATTTTGTTGATAATCATATGCTCCCGAACATTCTTCTCTCCTGCATTTCCAGTGGTCATAGCTCCATTTGCCATAACCACGCCAGCGGTTCCCCGTGGACTAAGGTGATACCAGATTGTTTGGAACCACATATAGTTGGCGTTACCTTCCGTGGTGTAGAGTTCACGGGTGCCGAACAAACGAGGGTCACTATCGGCGAGCATTTCCGGATGTCATTTGCTGATATTAAATGGCGGATTCATCAGCAGGTAATCAGCCCCGCTTTTACCCGTGATTTCCGGGAATTTGTCGTCCAGCAGCGAATCGCCCAGCTTTACCTGAAAATTCATATTACGGAGCAGCAGGTTCATTTTGCATAACCGAAGGGTTCCCTCATACCGTTCCTGCCCGGAAACCATATAGTTCGGATTGGCGTTATGGGCTTTGATAAATTTCACCGATTGTACCATCATACCACCAGAACCGATGGCTATGTCCATTATCCGGCCGCTCAGGGGTTCAATCATCGCCACCAGTAACTGCACAATACTGCTGGGTGTAAAAAATTGCCCGCCGCCGCTGCCTTCAGCCATAGCGAACCTGCCAAGGTAATATTCATAAATCCTGCCGTAAAGATCGGTTTCGGGATGTTTTGTTTCAGAAAACTCTTCGGAAGAAAACAGGTTAATAAGCCCTGCCACCTGTACAGGCGAAAGCTGACTTTTCACAAAAATTGGCGGCAGCAGTCCCTTGTGGTCAGGTTCTCTTTCCGCCAGGATATCGTCGATGGTAATGAAAGCATTATCCACCTTTACTTTGATATCATCCTGATTGGCATTTCCAGCAGATATGACCACGTGGCTTCCCATGGTAGCTTATAAACATTCTTCGACTGGTATTCAAGCTGATCTTCGAGAACGTAACTTATTTCCTTTGGATTGGTAGTGAAGTAGTCAGATTTCGGGTCATTAAGCTGTCGTTTCAGTTCTGAGTAACGCAGTTCGAATCGTTCCGACAGATGTTTGACGAATAGCAATGACAGGACATAATCTTTGTACTGGTTTTCAGCCACAGCTCCACGTAACTCATTGGCAGCGTTCCATAGTTTATCTTCGAAGGGAATATCAGCTTTGGTAGCGGACTTGGATTGTTTCGCCATCTATTTTGAAGTTTTCATCAATTTCACCCTGCCAGCCAAACCTGAGTCCGTTCCAGCTCTTTCAAGACTTCTTTTATGCGGTTCATAGGGTTTGATTTATAGCAATATTAAACATTCCATATTTCTTATCAATCTTCCCTGTCCTGATGAAATACAGCCCAAATTGAGTTCTTGCACTATCATGAGTGTGTGTCTCAATATTATTTTTTAATAATAACGCTATTATTGCATAAAAACAAAAATAATACAATCGATTAACAACCGCATTCCAGCGTTTATTATCCGCCAGAATCAATGCCTCCTCAAACGATTCAATGGCTCTTTGAAATCTGTACTTGATATAATCATTGCGATTCTCACTAATCATAACTTGACGCCCTCCGTGTTGACATTTTTGTACAAAGGAGAATACACCAAACTGTTATTCCAATAATTCTTTGAATAAATGAAAGTCGAAATTATTTGTCCGGTTTCTAACTCAATATTATACAGTTCATCCCTGAATTTATCTTCTATTTCATTTGTAACAGTATTGTTATCGATCAATATCAGAATATCCCAATCAGAATCCTTTCGATTATCGCCACGAGCGCAGGAACCGAATAAAAAAGTTTCCGCATTCGGGTCTTTGTCATGAATCGATTTGCTTATACGATCGATGATTACATTGTTTCTCATAGAATCTCGTTTATTTGAACAAAAATAGCAAATTCAAGGAATTGTGTCTCTTGAATGTTTCATGTCAGAGAATTTGTGCAACGGGCGGCAATTTAATGATAAACAGCTTTTGTAAATCCCAATGGAAGTTATCGTACCTTTATAGGTTAGGAATTTCTAATAAAAACTTCATTATGAATTCAAAAAACTTCTGGCTTCGTATTACAGGCACCATCTTCGGAGTTGTAGCGATAATCCATCTTTTAAGATTGCTAACGGTGGCGCCAGTAATCATCGGTAGCTGTTCACTGCCGATGTGGGTCAACTGGATGGGTTTGGCAGCAACAGGGTTCCTTTGTTTCTGGCTTTGGAGATTGTCGATCAAGGGGACGGAGTAGGTTCTTCAAACCCGAAACGAGAATTTCAAGGGTATTTCCAACTTTCACGGAGGGCTGTATGGTCAGAATTCTTTTTTTGTTAGCTTTACAGACCCTTAGGAGAAATAAATTGAAAACCAGGCTCTCAAGACAAATCCATTCTGTCTGCAGATTTCCTGTCTCCCTCATCGTTCTGTTGTTCGGAATGGAAGCCGGAATCTTTTCCCAGCAGTATTTTACACGGACATACTCAGAGGTGGATGGATTATCCAGTTCCATGGTGTTTGACGCAGAACAGGACTCAACCGGACAAATCTGGTTTGCTACACGATCCGGGATTTCCAGCTACGATGGACATAGCTGGCATAACTATTCGGTGACCGAAGGTCTGAATCCCTCAAGCTATATTGCCCTTAAGGTAGATGCAAAAGGGGAAATTTGGGCATTGCCTCAGAAAGGGGAGCTTTGTGTTGTTCTCTTTAATGACTCGACCTGGGAGAGTTATGCCTGCAAGCCGACGCAGAAAATTACAGGCTCCTTTACTGCATTTGATGTGTCATACGATAAAGATGAGGTCGTCCTGGCCATTGGCACCTCCCAATCGGGGTTTTTTATCTTTCAGAAAGGCAGGTGGAATCATTTTACGATGGGAAACGGCTTATCAGGGAACCGGGTCAACGGAGTACAGGCAATCGGTGATCAGGTTTATGTTGCAACCGACAAAGGCATATCTCTCATCCGGAATTCCTCTGTCAATAACGACCTGAATCAGTTGTACAAATTCCCCACCCACGATATTCACGCCATCGCAATTGAACAACCTGTCGATTTGACCGGCAAGAATACCAAAATCTGGCTGTTGAGTGATGGTTGGCTCGGAGTGATTCAGGATAACAAATTCTCAGTCAAGGCTTCCGGTTTCCACTTGATTGTGACAGAACCGCCCGCAAATGCCTTCATTCACCCTGACAGGACCAAAGGTGTCTATTTTGGCAATACGTACTACTTGTATTATCTCCCCCCCGAAGGACGGATGGAACTATTGGGACGGCAAAAAGGTCTTGTTTCCGAGGGAGCCACGTCGGTATTCACCGACCGGGAAAACAATATATGGATTACTGGTTTAAGAGGGATTACACGGATTCCTTCCAAACGTTTCTCGGGATATACCACCTCCGATGGGTTGCTCGACAACGAAGTCGCATCTGCCCTGGAAATTTCATCCGGTAAATACATTTTTGGCCACCATGGAGGACTTACCATCCTCGAAAACGGAAAATTCAGGCATCTGAACCTTGACCCGGGAGGGAAAATGCCTCCCCAGGAGATGCGTGTCCAGGATATGGCCCTGGATGGATCAGGAAATTTATGGCTGGCTGTCTCCTATCTGGGCCTGGCCAGAATGGACAATCAGGAGAGGATCAGGTGGTACAGGAAAGAGCAGGGGCTTGAAGGAAATGTTGTTTCGGTATGTCCTATGCCGGATGGAAAGATATATGCAACCAACGACAAAAACCTCTATGAATTGAACACCTTCGATAACAAATTCAGGCTGTTATCGAGGAGGAAAAACAAAGATTCAGGGATCCGGAAACTTTTTCCCGGGAATGGTGACACCCTTTATCTGGCAACGTTTACGCATGGCCTGATTGCACGGGTAAAAGATAAGGAATATCTACATATTTCCCGGGAAAGCAGATCTTCGAACAGCATCTACGCATTTTTCGAGGACTCCAAACACCAGAAATGGGTGGGAACTGCCGACGGATTATTTTTCGTCAAAGATACCATCCTGGAGAGATTCCAGACTAATCAATTTGCGATCCATCGGCCGGTTTATCTGATTCTGGAAGACCGGCTTGGACGAATGTGGTACGGCACCGATAACGGTATCTACCGGTGGGACAATCATAGCATGGAACATTTTACGATCCATCAGGGATTGTCGGGACATGAAATTAACCGGGATGCAGGAATTGTCGACCACCTGGGACGGTTATGGTTTGGCACCAATAACGGGTTGACTCTTTACAGGGAAGAATACGACGATGATAAACATCAGATTCCTCCGCCTCTTATCAGCCTTTCCACACTTGAAGTGAATGGGAAGTCCCGGGATTTGAATGCAAAACAGATACTTGGGAGCCGGGAGAATAATCTTCTGTTCAATTTCAGGGCGGTTTCTTTTATTGACGAAACCCGGATTTATTACCAATGCAAACTGGAAGGATTTGATTCCGATTGGTCCAAGGAGTTTCTTTCTCCTGAAAATCAATTCCGGTACACTAATTTACATCCGGGGAAATACAGATTTTGCATCAAAGCCCGGAACGCCATTGGAATTTGGAGTGAACCCGTTTGCTCCGCGGAAATACTGATCAGGCATCCCTTCTGGCTTCAGTGGTGGTTCCTGCTACTGCTGACGGCAGCGATCGCGTTGGGTCTTTCTTTCGGGGTAAGATTCCTGGTCATCAAAAGATATAACCTGCGTTTGTCCAAAATGGTAGCCATCCGGACCCGCGAACTCCGGCGGTCAGAAAAAGACCTGCAGGAGAGCAATGCATCAAAAGACAAATTTTTCTCGATTATTGCCCACGACCTGAAAAGCCCCTTCAATTCCATCCTGGGAATGCTGGATTTACTGACGACCGAGTATCAGGAGTTCAGTGATGAGGAGCGACAAAAAATTCTGCTAAGCCTGAAAACGACATCTGGTCGTACGATCGATCTTCTGGAAAACCTGCTCACCTGGGCACAGGCGCAAAAGGGGCTTCTGCCATTTCATCCCGAGAAATTTGACCTGAAGGAATTGATCGATGAGAATTATTCCCTGTTTGAGTCATCTGCGAAAGCGAAACAGATTATATTAATCAAACCTCCTCCCGAAAATATGGTCGTATTTGCTGACCGGAATATGATCAACACCGTCATTAGGAATTTGATTTCCAATGCAATTAAGTTCTCATTTTCAGAGAGTAATGTGAAGCTGAATTGGTCCCGGTTAAACCACAAAGAAGTGATGGTATCTGTAGTGGACACCGGAATGGGCATCCCGGGGGAAACATTGAAAAACCTGTTCAATATTGATAAAAAAACGACTACCAAGGGAACCGGCAATGAAACCGGCACCGGATTGGGACTGATTCTATCCAGGGACTTTGTACAAAAAAACAAGGGCCGGATGTGGGTGGAAAGCCAGGAAGGTTCCGGAAGTACATTTTTTTTCACCCTCCCTTCATCTTAAGATGAATACAACCTCTGTTTTTCCTGGTTTCGTTACGGCGCTTCCCCTGGCCGACATCCCCATCGATGGGCTGACCGCTCACCTGGCGCAGGGAGAAAAATTTCAACTGGTATTTATGTCCTTTGAGAAAGAAACTCACGTACCGGAACATACTCATGCTGAACAACTGGAACTAGTACTTGAGGGAACCGTCGATTTGACGGTAAATAGGATGACAACAACCTACAAAAAAGGAGACAGGTTCTACATTCCCGCAGGCATACCTCACTCCGCTGTCGTGCATGCCGGATTTTCATCCATGGCCTTTTTTAACCAGGCAGACAGGTACAGGACGAAATAGGACTATGCCTTCCCGAAAGATTTTACGGGTAACCGTTTTTCCTGCCCACGGCCAGTATATATAAAACAGCTGATAATCAAGATATAAGAGGATTTTACTTGCCTGACTTTGGAGCCGGTACGGTTATAGCAAGAGATGAAGAAGCAGGGCTTAATCTGCTGATTTACAAGCCATATTTTCATCCGAAAAAACAAGTCTGCCTTCCGGAAAACAACAAAATCGCACGAGATTACCTGCTGAAAAACGCTTATAAAGAATATCTTACAGCTCCCAGGATGGTTCTCGGAGAAACAATTCCCTGGACCCCGGAAAATGTCTTCAGCCGTGCAATTCAAAAATGATTAACATATGGAGCACCAGGAGCCCGTTTTTTACATTGTAGATGTATCTGACAACGGCCATCCCTGTTGTTCATCCGGGCCGATTTCAGGGATGGGAACTACCAGGTGGAAGTAGGAGGATATGTCTACCCGGTCGCTGGTGGGAGATGGTTTGAATGATCCTGATTTATTGTACTTTTACCAGAAATACAACAAGTATGAACAATGTAAATATCAGAAAGGAAATTTACCGGAAGCAGGCGGAACATATCATTAAAAACCTCCGCAAACGGAACATGGACGGAATGTATTTTGACACCGCCGCTGAAGCGGTTGAAGCGATTTGCACGAGGATCCCTGCCGGAGCGCAAGTGGGCCTTGGGGGTTCCGAAACGATCCTGGAAACAGGCCTTCTGGAGGCGTTACGGAAACTGGACATCCGGTTGCTTGACCGGTACCGGGAAGGAGTGACGAAAGAAGAAATCGATGCCATGAGAAGGGAAGGACTTGTCTCGGATGTGTTTATTGCCAGCACCAACGCCATCACCATCGATGGCATTCTGGTCAACCAGGACGGACTGGGGAACCGGGTTGCCTGCATGGTCTATGGTCCGCATAAAGTTATCCTGGTGACCGGAATGAATAAAGTGGTACCCACGGTGGAGGAAGCCATTTCCAGGATAAAAACGCTGGTAGCGCCGTTAAATTCAATCCGGACACAAGCCGCAACCCCGTGCTCAAAAACCGGCGTCTGCCAGGATCCTGCCTGTTTTCCGCCAAACCGGATCTGCAACCAGCTGGTCATCATCGAATCCAGCCGGATCAAGGAAAGGATTACCATTGTCATGATTGGAGAAGAATATGGATTCTGAAATTACAATTCGTCTGGCAGGCCCAACTGACTGGCAGGGGATCATTGCTATTTACAATCAGGGAATCGAAGACGGTTTTTGTACCGCGATTACTGAACGTTTGACAGTAGAGACATTCAAGCCCTGGTTGGAAATTCACGACGGCAGCAACTTCCCTATTTTTATTGCCGAAAAGGGCGACAAAATGCTGGGCTGGTGCAGCCTGAGCCCTTACAGGCCAGGCCGGCAGGCACTCCGTAAAACAGGCGAGATCAGTTATTATATGGATCGAACCGTCCGTGGACAAGGAGTGGGCAAACGATTGATAAAGCAAACCCTGGAACAGGCAGCGAAATACGGACTGTACAATCTGATAGCCGTCCTCCTCGATGTCAACACAGTCAGTGTCAGGCTGTTGGAAAGATTCGGATTCAAACGCTGGGGCCATTTTCCCCGTACCGTCGATTTTGGCGACACCATCTGCGGTCAGTTCATCTACGGAAAAAATCTCGCAGATCCGACGGAAAGTTAACAAAACCGGCCTTCCGTTCGTTTTGAGAAAACGTTACTTCAGGATTAACAACTTCTTGATTATCTTTTCGTTCGGGGTTTCTACCCGGATGTAATACAGCCCGCTTTCAGGTTGGCTCAGATCCAACCGGATGAGCCGGCTGCCCGGGAAAATCTGTCCCGTAAACAACCTGGATTTCTCTTTTCCATCCGAGGTAAACAGCGTAATGGTGATGTCCTTTTGAACCGAAGAGGTTACCTCGAGTGTAGCGTTTTGATGGGTGGGATTTGGCCAGGGGTTGCTCACCATAAGAGAGGGTTGTCCCGGCAGTTCTTCCATGGACGCCGATGGATCATACCAGGCGCTGTACACCCCGTTTCCATGGGGCCCCACCGCGATGAAACCATCCGTTTGCCGGGCATCGATCATGTCCACGATCACCGACCCGATGCTTCCCGCCCCTTCCTGAATCCAACCAGTTGAATCACCCAGAAGTTCAGTAGTTGAAAACAGCCCGACCGAACTACCTGCAAACCACACGTGATGCTGATCATAGGTGAGCGATTTTACCCACCGAATCGAGGGACCCGAACCCGAACCATCGGGATATTCCTCCAGGTTCCCACCCTGTGCTTTCCAGGTGGAACCGCCGTCGGACGAGGAAAAAATACTCTGCACTTCATAATTTGAAAAAGCTACCAGGAGGTCATCCGCGTTGCTTTCATCGACATCGATACAGGCTACAAAAGCATTCACCGGGAATTCCGCCCCGGTAATCTCGACAGGAACAGGATTCCCGGTATTTGCGTTATCCAACCGGTAGACCCGACCAAGGTTCGTTCCGTAATAAAGCCGGTTAGCCGGGATTTTGGAGACTGTTATGAAGCTGATTTCCGATGCTTCTCCTACATCAATATTACTCAGGTGATTCCAACCTGCGTTCCGCAGGCTGGTATCGTACGAGGCAGCTTTGAGGTTATCTTTACGCCAGACACTGGTAATGGTCGGAAGGTAGAAGGTCTCGTAGTTGTTCGGATCCAGGGCAAAATTCTGGTAAAAGGGAAAGAGGGAATTGGACTCCATCACCGGATCGTAGTATTTTAACAATGTATCAGGCAGTTGCGGAAAAATGTTTTTTGTATGCATGCCGGTGTCGAACTGGGATGTCCAGATGTTTCCGCTGTAGGCAGAGATCACACAATATTTCCAGTCTGGCGCCATACAGGTGGCAAATCCGTCATAACAGATATCGATGTCGAACCATAATTCCGAAGGATCATCGGTTACTGTATAGTACCAGTTGTTGTCCTGCAATCCTCCCAAAATCCAGTCATCCCCGGAAGACCGGATTCCAGCTCATTTTCCAGAAGGTATTAATGGAATTAGCATACCCGTTGAACGGATTCAGATCCGGGGATTGAGATTCGGTGAACACATATAAGATGTTCTCGTTTGAAGGAGCTAACGCCAGGCAGGTCACCCGGTTATCGGTTGGAAATCCTTCCGGGGTGATGTTTTTCCAGGTTAATCCATTGGTGGATCGCCAGATGCCTTTTTTTTCCGGAGGCTCGATCGACCAACTGAAGCTGCTTAATGCGGCATAAACGATGTCGTTATTCAAGGCAACCGGATCCACGGCAATCCTCCAGACTCCCTGAAAAATCTCCTGGAGGAAAGCCGGGGAGCCTCCCTGTGTGGAAGCAAGGGGCTGCCAGCTTTCTCCATTGTCCGTCGACTTGAAAATGCCGTTGCCAATACCGACGGTACGGATATTTGTGCTGATATTCCGGTTCGTCGTACTGAGAAGCTCCCCGGTGCCATAGTACCAGGTATTCCGGTGTCCGGTACGGGCATCCTGTGCGAGGCAAGTCGCGCTTTGCTCTGCATCAGGTGCTGTGGTTTTCACCCAATTTTCGCCGCCATTAGTCGACTGCCACATTCCTCACGAAGCGCTCCCTGCAAGGAGGCGATCTTCGTTATCGAGGTCAACCGCAATGCAAAGCATCCGTCCCCCGATGTTGTTTGGCCCCCGCCAGTTCCAGGACTGCCCCCGGAAACTCTCTTTAAACGTTAGCCCGGAAACAAAAGCCAGCTCCCGGCTCCGGATCCCCGCGGGGATCTCGTCGGTTTGGGGATTCCGCAATTTCATCCATTGCAGGTCGGCAAGATATGGGAGAAAAACACTTCGCGGCAGTTTTTCTTTTGAGTCAACCTTTACAGGGTTTTTCTGAATGGATCTTTCTGAACGGACAGATTGAACAATAAAATAAACGGCAAACAGAGCAATCATGGCCGACACTGTTAAAAAAAACAATCTTTTTCATAAACATGGAATTGGTGGATACAATCAGACACAGAAGACATTCAAATATAAGAAAACTTCAGAAAGGTTGTATCTTTGCAAAAATTTCCTCAATTAAATAATTCCTGACACAGATTGAACTTCACTGATTTCGGGTTTGATCCCCGGCTGCTCGAGGGGATTGACTCACTTGGATTTGAAATACCAACCCCCATTCAACAACAGGCCATTCCTCTCATCATGGAAGGGAAAGACCTCATCGGTTCCGCGCAAACAGGCACCGGAAAAACTGCGGCTTTTTTACTTCCGATCACCGACCGAATCCTGAAAGAAAATCATGGACCGGGCAGTAAGGCCCTGGTTATCGTGCCCACCCGGGAGTTGGCCATGCAGATTGACCAGCATATGGAAGGGCTCTCCTATTTCACCTCTGTAAGTTCCATTGCTATTTACGGAGGAACCGACGGTTCCACATTCACTCGCGAAAAGGGGGCTCTCACAGGCGGTGTGGATGTTGTGATCTGTACCCCCGGCAGGATGCTGGCTCACCTGAATATGGGTTACGTCAGTTTTTCGGGATTGCGATGGCTGGTGCTTGATGAAGCAGACCGTATGCTCGACATGGGATTCTACGACGACATCATGCGGATCATCTCTTACGTTCCCAAAGAGCGTCAAACGCTCCTCTTCTCTGCTACGATCCCGCCCGACATACGCAGCATGGCCGGAAAAACCCTGAATGATCCCGCAGAAATAAACATCGCCCTTTCGAAACCCCCTGAAAAAATACTCCAGATGGCCTATTCAGTCTATGATACCCAGAAACTTCCATTGGTTAAGTTTCTGCTGGGCAATACCCTTGGCCGCACCATCCTGATCTTTTGCTCCACCAAGAGTGCTACGAAACTCCTCAGCAAGGAGTTGAAACGGTCGGGACTGGAGCTGGAAGAGATCCATTCAGACCTGGAACAGAAAGTGCGGGAACAGGTCATGGTAAGGTTCCGTAACAAAGAGACGCAGGTACTCGTCGCTACCGACGTGGTTTCCCGTGGCATCGATGTAGAGAACATTGACATGGTCCTGAACTACGATGTGCCGCACGATGCCGAAGATTATATTCATCGCATCGGCCGTACCGCCCGCGCAGCCGCTTCCGGGGTCGCCATCACCTTCATCAATCCCAGAGAGCAGGGCAAATTTTCAGTCATCGAAAAACTGCTTGGCCAACCCGTTCACAAGGGGATTGTCCCCGTGCAGTTTGGAGAAGCACCTGACTACGCGCCAAAGAAAAACAGGAGTTTCAGAAGGCATTAATAATTGCCATTTATTGCCATTTATTGCCATAAGTTAAAAATGTGCAATTCATGTGCAATCCATGGCAATTCATGTGCAATCCATGGCAATTACTTCTTTAGGATTTCCTCCTGAAGATTCTTAGGTAGCGGCTGGTATTCAAAAAACTCCATGGAATAGTTGGCCCGGCCGCTGGAAAGGTTCCGTAGCTGGGTCGCGTAGCCGAACATCTCCATCAGGGGGACGAAGGCATTTACCTTCTGGGATCCTTTCCGGTACCGGCGCATCGCTTCGATTTTTCCGCGGCGGCGGTTCAGGTTGGTGACAATATCGCCGATGTACTCGTCCGGGGTATTGACTTCCACCTTCATGACCGGTTCCAGCAGAATGGGATTGGCTTTCAGGAAGCCTTGTTTAAAGCAGATGGATGCACAGGTTTGGAAAGCCATATCCGAAGAGTCGACCGGATGGAAAGCGCCGTCGATCAGGACAACCTTGACATCCACGACCGGGTACCCAGCCAGAATCCCCTTTTCGAGGGTTTTCCGGATGCCCTTGTTTACACTGGGAATAAACTCGGTTGGGATGGCTCCACCCTTGATCTTTTCCGAGAATTCGTACCCCTGGCCACGATGGGGTTCCAGCCGTAAGACCGTGTGGGCAAACTGCCCCTTTCCGCCCGTTTGTTTGGCATGCTTGTAATTGGATTCCACTTCCGAAGTGATAGTTTCGCGGAAAGCGACCGATGGTTCTCCCACTTCGGCATCCACCTTGAATTCATGTTTCAGCCGGTCGATGATGATCTCCAGGTGAAGCTCTCCCATTCCGGAAATGATGGTCTCTTCGGTTTCGTCGTCAAACCTGATATGGAAGGAGGGATCCTCGTTGGCCAGTTTGGCAAGAGCTTCGCCAAGTTTCGACTGATCCTGTCGTTTGGCGGGAGCGATTTTCAGTTCGATGACAGAAGGCGGAATGTGGATCGATTCCAGCAACAGCTTATGCTCATCGCTGCATAGGGTATCCCCGGTCTTGGTAAACTTCATCCCGATGAGGGCAACGATATCGCCTGGGCCGGCCTCTGAAACCGCTTCCCGGTCCTTGGCGTAGATCTTAAGGATCCGTCCAATCCGCTCATATTTCCCTTTAGTGGAATTGAAAACCTGCATCCCGCTTTTCAGCATTCCCGAGAAAACCCGTGTAAAAGTTTGCTGACCGACGTAAGGATCGTGAATCAGCTTGAATGCAAGTGCCGAAAAAGGTTCGGAAGGGGAAGGGTGGCAGATGTGGGTTTTTTCGGGATCGTCGGGATCGGTCCCCACCGCTGGTCCCACGTCGATGGGTGATGGAAGGTAATCGAGCACCGCATCCAGGAGCAACTGGATCCCTTTGTTTTTGTAAGCGGCACCGCAAAAGACCGGAGTGATCAGCAATTTCAGTGCAGCATCACGGGCAGCGGTTTTCAGAAGATGGGCGGGAACATCTTTTGCATCGAAATAAAGTTGCATGATCTCTTCGTTGAACTCAGCTATTTTTTCCACCAGTCGGGCCCTGGCCTCTTCGCACGGCTGCTTGTACTCCTCCGGAATCGCTACCTCGATCCGTTCAAGTTCCTTGAAAAGATATCCTTTTCGCTCGATGATGTCACAGATTCCATGGAAGTTCTCCTCTTCCCCAATGGGTATCTGAAAAAGGAAAGCATTGGCATCGAGATATTTATTCATCTGTGAAAGCACAGCCTGGTAATCTGCTCCGGTACGATCCATTTTGTTGATAAACGCGATTCGGGGAACCCGGTAGCGGTCGGCCTGGTTCCATACCGTTTCACTTTGCGGTTCCACACCTCCCACCGCGCAGAAGACGGCGATCATCCCGTCGATAACCCGGAGTGACCGCTCCACCTCCACGGTAAAATCGACGTGACCAGGGGTGTCAATCAGGTTGATCTGAAAATTTTTCCAAACACAGGAAATCGCTGCAGATGCTATTGTAATCCCGCGTTCCTGTTCCTGTTTCATGAAGTCCATGGTGGCTTGTCCGTCATGGACCTCACCCATTTTCCGTGTGGTCCCCGTATAAAACAAAATGCGTTCGGTAACCGTGGTCTTGCCGGCGTCAATGTGGGCAGCAATCCCGATATTTCGAAGTTTGGTTAAAGGCATTTGAATTTTTTTGGGGGTGCAAAGGTACGGTTTTAATCCCGGAATTTTACGTTATCAGAATGTAACGCTCGTTGCGGTCGTGCATTATTCCAAATCAAATATTATTTTCAAATTGTCTTTTATCTTGGAAATTATATCATTCGGAGCAACGCCAATTTTTTTCAACATTCTTTTGTTATCAATTGCTCCAATCTGGTCGATCATTACATCACAACCTTCATTTAAACCACAGCAACCTTTTTTTAACGGAAGTTAATTTAGAAAATTGAGGATTTACAAGGGGAAGAGCACAAATAATTCAATAAAGTAGCAAATAGTAAATGTTAATAAAAAGTTGATAACTAATTGCATGGTGTAAATATAGTAGCAAATATAATTTGTATATTC
>JAZDGR010000149.1:0-26055 GCA_043806735.1 bacterium
AACCTCCCAAAAACTGCTGCTTCCGCAAACCGTCACCTTCTCTCCTGAAGATGCTGAAATCCTGAAAGATATAACAGAACTTCTGGGGGAAAGCGGATTTGAACTATCCGGTTTTGGGAAAAATACTTTCGTGGTTCATGCAACACCCCCGGAGGTACCACCGTCCCTGATTCAATCGCTGCTGGAATCCATTCTGGAATCCTATAAAACGGGGACTGAGGATTTCGCGAACAACGAACCAAGCGGGGTGGCTCGTACCCTCGCCCGGAAGTTGTCAGTGAAACACGGGCAACGATTGAAAGAGAAGGAGATGGGGTCCCTTGTTGAACTCCTGATGGCCAGTACAGTTCCGGACCGTGCTCCCGATGGAAAACCCACGATGATCATACTCCCCTTTGATGAACTTTCGAAGAAATTTAAACACAGACCCTGATTACAATGAGTTCCAATCAATATAGTCCTTCAGGCTTTAGATTATTACCTCCCGTTGTTAAAAACCTGCTGATTATTAACGGATTGTTCTATCTGGCCACCATTACCCTGGAGAAAACCTTCGGTATTGACCTAACCCGAATTCTTGGATTGCACTTTTTTCAATCAGAGTACTTCCAGCCATACCAGTTTGTCACCTATATGTTTTTGCACGGAAATTTCGGACATATTCTGTACAACATGTTCGCTCTGTGGATGTTTGGTTATTTGCTGGAAAACGTCTGGGGATCCAAGCGGTTTCTCACCTTCTATATAGTCACGGGAATTGGGGCAGCCATCATCCAGACCCTGATCAACTGGTGGGATTTTTCTTCCTTGCAGGCTGAAGCTTTGAAGTACGCTGATGCCCCAACTCTGGATGCCTTTGTTGGCTTCGTCAAACATTATTTCCCAAATTACTATGAATATCATGAGACGATCCGGGGATTTATCGGGGAGTGGAGTCTCTCTCCCAACAACCCGGATTATGCAAAACAATCGGTCGACTACATTCATCAGCTGATTATTCTCCAAATGGATGTTCCGACGATCGGGGCATCGGGAGCTGTTTATGGTATTTTACTGGCGTTTGGGATGATGTTCCCCAATATGCTGGTTTATATCTATTTCCTCTTCCCGATCAAAGCCAAATGGATTGTAATTGTCTACGGTGCTATTGAGCTTTTCTCAGGTATCTCGAACAATCCGAGTGACAACGTCGCCCACTTTGCACACCTGGGAGGAATGATCTTTGGTTTTTTCCTCATTCTGTACTGGAAGAAGAAAGCAATTTACTAACGAACATTCCGTTGTTATGAGCATGTATCAGCAAACCCAGTCCCCTTTCACTGAAGCACGGAATTTTTTTCGTCAAAAAACTGCGCTGACCTACCTGGTGATGATCAATATCGGTGTGTGGATCCTGATCCAGATCTTCCGCGTACTGGCTTTTCTTTTCGACAACCCGGATTCTGACTCAATTTTTTCGGCTTTCATTGATTACCTCGCTGTTCCGGCCTCACTTCCAGTCCTAGTGACCCGACCCTGGACCATGCTGACCTATATGTTTTTGCACGTGAGCATCTGGCATATCCTCTTCAATATGCTCTGGTTATATTGGTTTGGGCGGATCTTTCTGGAATACCTGACGGAAAAACAAATGGGTTGGGTTTATATCCTGGGAGGGCTTGCCGGAGCCGGCGTCTTTATTCTGGCTTTCAACATCTTCCCGGTATTCCAGCCGGAACTTGAACTCTCATACGCTCTCGGAGCTTCCGCTTCTGTAATGGCAATTGTTACGGCAATCTCTTTTTATGTCCCGAACTACACCATTTACCTGCTCTTTTTCGGCCGGGTCAGGATCGTATACCTGGCTATGATTCTGTTTGTTTTTGATTTCTTCATGATCCCATCCGGGAATGCAGGAGGTCATATCGCCCATATCGGAGGAGCCATTCTCGGCTTTTTATTCATCAAAACGATACGCCGCTCTCCCACATCCTCCTATTCAACCAGAAAATCATTCTCTTCTTGGTTCTCCAGGATGTTTTCTTCTTCAAGAAGATCAGGTTTCAAAGGATCCCAGGTGCACAGCCGTCCGGTTTCAGATGATGATTACAACCATCAACGGACTCAGCAGCAAAAACGGATTGATAGTATCCTTGAAAAAATATCAAAGGGAGGGTATGATAGCCTTACACGGGAAGAGAAAGAATTCCTGTTCAAATCTTCAGGTAAACATTAACAGACTGCCAATGATCAAATACCGCAGTAAATCAGCCGTCATCGCCGTCGTTTTTCTAGTCATCCTGAATATCCTTGCAGTGCTCTCCCTATTCTGTTCTTATGCTGCCCAGTACATTGATCCCAGGGAAGCATGGATTTTCGCACTCTTTGGACTTGTTTACCCATGGATTTTGATTGTAAATATCGCTTTTGTAGTCCTCTGGTTGATTTTATGGAAAAAGTACGCGATCCTTTCGATCATAGCCATCCTGATCGGCTGGAACCATTTGACGACGATCATCAGGTTCGATTACAATTCACCGGTTTTGCTGCCAGGTCGAAATTTTAGTGTCATTACGTATAACGTTCATGGATTCCTTGGTCAGGAAAATGCAAACCGGGATGTCCAGAAAGAGATCATCGAATTTCTTGCCAAGGAAAGGCCAACAATCCTGTGTCTTCAGGAGTTTAGAATCAGGAAAGCGCAAATCAAACCCATCCTCCGGAACATGGCTTCCGCATGGCAACTTCCCTATTGGACCGTCGAAGATTATTACCATACCAATCCCATGGGCGGGCTAAATGGATTTGCTACCTTTTCCGCTTATCCGGTTGTACATAAAGGAACTCTTTCTTACAAGGATATGTCCCATTTCGCGATATTCTCCGATATTGTCATGGATCAGGACACCTTCCGCATCTTCAATATGCACCTGGCTTCTCTCCGATTGGGCAAACGGGATGTCGATTTCTATTACCAGCTGAAGAATACCGAAACGGAAAATATGCACCTGAAAGATGGGATCTTTTCCATCCTGCGGAAACTGAAAACAGCTTTTCGCTTGCGGGCCTCCCAAACCGAGATTCTGCTTGATGCTATCCAGAGTTCCCCTTACCCGGTATTGCTTTGCGGAGACATGAATGATAGCCCGTTTTCATATACTTACCGCCGGCTCACCGAGAAACTGAAAGACGCATACAGGGAAGCCGGGGAAGGATTTCTTGGGAATACCTACGACGGTGCGCTTCCGAATTACCGGATCGATTACATTTTACATGGAAAGCACTTTAAAGCTTGTCTCTATAAAAAGATGAATGTCACTTTCTCCGACCATTACCCGGTTTCAGGGTTGCTCCACGTTTTACATTGACTTCCATGGACTTTAAGCTTACCAGCGAGTTTCAACCGACAGGAGACCAGCCTGAGGCAATTAAACAGCTAGTCGAGGGATTGCAACGGGGCGATTCCCATCAGGTTCTGCTGGGAGTCACAGGCTCCGGAAAAACCTACACGATCGCCAACGTCATCCAGGCAGTGAACCGCCCGACCCTTGTCCTGAGCCATAACAAGACACTGGCCGCTCAGCTATACGGAGAGTTCAAGCAATTCTTTCCCGAAAACGCCGTCGAATTTTTCGTCTCTTATTACGACTATTACCAGCCGGAAGCCTATATCCCAATCACCAATACTTACATCGAAAAGGACCTGGCAATCAATGATGAGATCGAGAAGCTCCGGCTGAGTACATCTTCTTCCCTTTTATCCGGACGAAGGGATGTACTCGTCGTTTCCTCAGTTTCCTGTATTTATGGCATCGGAAACCCCGATGATTTCTCGAAAAACGTACTCCGGATAAAAAAGGGAGATCAGATCAGCCGAAACAGGGTCCTGATGTCCCTGGTGAACAGCCTTTACTCCAGGACGGAAGGAGATTTTGTGCGGGGTACTTTCAGGGTAAGGGGGGATATAGTGGACATTTTTCCCGCATACCTGGATATCGCCTACCGGATCGTTTTCTGGGATGATGAGGTCGAGAACCTGGAATCCTTTGATCCGCTGACCGGACGAAAAATCGATGTCTATCCGCACATCAGCATTTATCCAGCCAACATCTTCGTGACTTCCCCAGATAAAATGAAACACGCTCTTCTGGAGATACAGGATGACCTGATCAGGCAGTGCGCCTACTCCCGTGAAAACGGGAAAGAATTGGAAGCCAAACGGCTGGAAGAGCGGGTTTCCTATGATATAGAGATGATGCGGGAACTGGGGTATTGCTCCGGGATTGAGAACTACTCCCGCTATTTTGACGGGAGGGCTCCCGGATCCCGTCCGTTCTGCCTGCTTGATTATTTCCCGGATGATTTCCTCATGGTCATTGATGAGAGCCACGCGAGTGTCCCCCAGATCAGGGCCATGTACGGCGGCGATCGTACCCGGAAGCAAACCCTCGTGGAATATGGTTTCCGGCTTCCTTCAGCCCTGGATAACAGACCCTTGAAATTTGATGAATTCGAGGCCATGACCAGCCAGGTGATTTATGTAAGCGCCACCCCGGCGGACTATGAACTCCAGAAATCCCAGGGGGTGGTTGTAGAACAGGTGATCCGCCCTACCGGCCTGCTCGACCCTCAAGTCGAAGTACGGCCAAGCCAGAACCAGATAGATGACCTGCTGGATGAGATCGATCAGCGGATTAAAGCACGGGAGCGGGTGTTGGTTACAACACTGACCAAACGCATGGCGGAAGAGCTAACCAAATACTTTGCCCGGCTTCAGATCAATACACGGTATATCCATTCTGATGTCGACACGCTGGAACGGGTAGAGATCATGAGAGATCTAAGGATGGGCGCGTTTGATGTGCTCGTCGGAGTTAACCTGTTACGGGAAGGTTTGGACCTGCCGGAGGTATCCCTGGTGGCCATCCTGGATGCAGACAAGGAGGGATTTCTACGATCGGAACGCTCGCTTACCCAGACCGCCGGGAGGGCGGCTAGAAATCTGAACAGCAAAGTGATCATGTATGCGGATAAAGTTACAGAATCGATGCAGCGAATGATGGATGAGACAAACCGGAGAAGAGCCAAACAGATCGATTATAACGCCCTTTATAACATAACACCTGCTCAGATCATCAAGACTACGCGAGATATCCTCGGGCAAACGGCGGTGGCGGATTCCAAAGGCAAAGCTCCCCGTGCCTATATGGAGAAGGAGCATTTCGAGATTGCTGCCGATCCCGTAATTCAATATATGCCGATGGAGAGGATCAAGCAACTTATAGGAAAGACACGGAAAGCGATGGAAGAGGCCGTCAAAGACCTTGATTTTCTTGAGGCAGCCCGGTTACGAAATGAGCTGTTCCAGTTGCAGCAATATCTTGAGTCAAAATAAGATCCCATAATGGCAAGGTTTTCGCAGTCGATAACTTTTACTTTTTGTTAATATCTATTTCCCTCAATTCATCCAAAATCCAATATATTTGCTTACAAAAAAAGGGCTTTCATGAAGAAAAAGATCCTTGCTATTGATGATGAAAAAAGTATCCGTTTCATCATCGAAAATACGTTTAATAAAGATTTCGATGTTGTTACGATGACGAACGGGATGGACGCGCTGTTTTATCTTCAATCGGGCAATCTTCCTGACGTAATCATTTGCGACCTCGAGATGCCCGTGTTAAACGGGATTGAGTTTGTAAAACGGATCCGTGAAAGCGGTTTTTTTGAAGAGATCCCTTTGATCATGCTCTCGGGTAAGGAAGAAAGTGCCGACAAGATCAAGTGCTTTGAAATGGGTGCGGATGATTATGTTTTAAAACCATTTAATCCCCGTGAACTTCTTGTACGCATAAAAAGACGCCTGGAATCTAAAGAATTGTACTCATAAAAACGATTGAATTAGGGAACATGAAAGAAACTTCGGCTGATAAGCTGAACGTATTATACATTGGGAACAATCAGGCCGTTATTCATCAGTTTGAAGATAGTGGTTTGTTCGATTTGACAGTGATGCCTAACGGACTTGCATCCATTTACTGGCTCACCGAAAATAACTTCAGGTTATTTGATTTTGATAAAGACACAGGAACTGTCCCTGTTTATCAGGAGTCCAGAAGACTGGATTGCATCCTCTGCGAAACCAGGATCCCCGGAATGAAGGGATTGAATTTTTACCATAAACTCCGGCTCTATAAAATCTATACAAAAGTTCCCTTTATTCTTCTGGCAGTTTGCTGGGAGGCAAACATCAAAGAAGAAGCACTCGAAGCCGGCGTAGATGACTATTACCATTGCTCCTTTGAGCCTGCCCGTTTGCACAGCCGGATTCAGTTCCTGAAGAAACTCAAAGCCGAATTTGTTCAAAAGCCCCTGGAATCGATCATTGATACGGACCTTGCGGCATACCAAACCCCGCTCCTGAAAAGGATATTTGATATAGTGGTCGCTTCCCTCGCCATTTTGATCTTATCCCCCGTTATATTGCTTACCATGCTTGCCATATATCTGGAGTCCAAAGGGAAAGTATATTATTTCTCGAAGCGGGTAGGTGCCAATTATAAGATCTTTGACTTCTACAAGTTCCGGTCTATGTACCCCGATGCCGATAAACGACTGAAAGAGGTCGCACATCTCAACCAGTATATTACTGAAACGGTCGAAGAAAAATGTCCGGAATGTGCAAAGTTGCCAAAAGGAGAGAAGTGCTCGCCACCTGTCTATTACGACGGGGAAGAGATCTGTGAACGCATTGCCAACAAGCGGAAAAGCGCCCGGAAAGCGTTCCTGAAAATTATTGACGACCCCCGGATCACCCGGGTCGGGAAGTTTATCCGCAGGACCAGTATTGATGAATTGCCGCAACTGATCAACGTCCTCAAAGGAGACATGTCAATTGTGGGAAACAGGCCCCTGCCACTGAACGAAGCGGAAGCGCTCACCAAGAAACGATGGAGCAGGAGATTCAGAGCACCGGCAGGTTTGACCGGGTTATGGCAGGTAAAAAAGAGGGGAAAAGGAGGTATCATGTCGGAGGAGGAACGGTTTTCTATTGATAATTTCTATGCCGAGCATAATTCTTTCTGGGAAGATATCGGAATCATTCTCAGAACATTTGGAGCATTATTCCAAAAAGAAAACGTTTGAGAGATAAAGTTTAAGAAATGCTACACAGGGCCGTCGGATTGGTTTTTTTCCTCTGGATCCCGTTTATTTCCTGCTTCTCGCAGGTGAAGGACACCTTATTTGTATACAATCCATTCGTTGATGATATTACTTTGCGAATTCCACCGTTGGAGGACCTGATTGATTCCGCAATTGTTCATTCCCCGTATTTAAAATACCTTGATGCCGATATTTATATCAATAAATACATGGTGAAAAGTGCAAGAAGAGAATGGATGGCCAATCTATACTTGGACGGCAATATCGGCACAGATTATTATACTGGTTTGACTGACAACATTACAAATCTCGGCGATATCAACTCAGTTCTCACGACCCAGGACAATACAAGGATTCTTGTTGGTGTATCCATCCGAATGCCTCTGGATGACTTATGGGACAGAACAAACCGGGTAAAAATCAGAAGGAAGTATGTCGAAAGAACTATTAGTGAAAGGGAGAGACAAATACTAGAAATAAGAAAATCCGTCATAGAACAGTTTAATAAGCTGTTTATCAATCAAAAAATCTTAAAAATCGCCAACGATAACCAGATTTTCATGGGGATGCAGATTGCAATGGCAGAGAAAGAATTTATTAATGGCCAGATATCCCTATACGAATTCGCCCAGGTTAGTGAAATGAACAGAAGAGCCGTCACGGATTTCGAACAAGCAAGAATAGAATTCTATAACGCCTATATGATTCTTCAAGAAATCGTTGGAATTAAATTCAACGTAATTAATAACATCGAGTAATGACGCTTATTCATCTGATAAAGCTGCTTCAGAGGCATATTCTTCTGATCATTCTCGTTCCCCTCATGTTGATGGTTATTGTTTTCGCATTTACTCGCAAACGAGCCCGGTTGTACGTTTCTGAGACTACTATCTATACAGGGATCACATCCGGTTATTCCGTTCAGCAAGAAACGCGGATTGATGTATACGCCAGTAATACCGCTTATGACAACCTCATCAACCTGATGAAATCACGAAATTCTCTGGAAGAGGTATCTGTCCGGTTGCTGGTTCAACACCTGATGCTTGACCATTACGATCCCAAATATATACAGCAGGAAAATTACGAAGAACTTATGGCAACGGTTCCTCCAGATATCCTTCAGATCGTTAGAAAGTACAAACGAAGCCAAAAGCAGCAACAGTATTATAAACCTCCTCAGAAGACTTCTTATTTCAACACAGACGAATCGGAAGATCCAGCCGCTTCCCCATCTGTTAAAGATGCATCAGATCTGTCCTCCGGCCATAAGAATTCGCCGGATTTCCACATTGTCAACCGTGGGGAGACGATGTACTCCATCGCTAAAAAATACCATGTGAACATCGAGGAGTTAATGAACCTGAACTCCTTACGATCCTATGAAGTTGCAGCCGGCCAACGAATCAGAATCAGCCAGAATGTACAACCTTTTGATACGTTAAAAGAGTATCCGTACCCTTCGCCTGCAAAAACCCGTGCCAGCGATACGGCTTTCGGAGAAGATTACTACCGTGATATCGATACCACACCCCTCATTACCAGAAAATGGATCAGCATAGACACGGATCGCCGGGATCAATATGATACCACGACTCCTTATGAACGTTGTGTAAGAGAGCTCCTCGCCTATGGCAATGCAAATGATTACAATTTTATCTACCAGCTTTGGAGCTCCGATAATAAATTTTACAGTATCTCCGCCTTATCAAACGTAGCAGTTACCAGAGTCATGGAGAGCGACCTTGTGACGATCCAATATACCAATCCGGATCCGGGCATTTGCCAACAGACCCTGATCATCCTGACCCAGGTTTTTATCCGCAGTTACAAAGAACTCAGACAACATCAGACAGATGCCGTTGTCGCTTACTTTAAAAAGCAGCTGGAAGAAGTAATGAGACGTCTGCAAAGAGCCGAGTATGATCTGCTAGTATTCAACGAAAAAAACTATATCATAAACTATTATGAGCAGACAAAAGCAATCGCAGGTATGAAAGAAAACCTGGATCAGGAATATTCCCTGAAACAGATAACGTACGCCTCAGCAGATGCCGCCATTAAACTGATTGAAAAGAAACTGGAGGCACATGCAAAATTGACGATCAACACCAATGCGATCATGGTGCTGCGATCTGAACTTTCGCAAACAACCATGCAGATCGCAAACATTGAAATTGATCTGGGAAACGATTCGGCTACTCTTCTTCAACTGGAAGCGTTAAAGTCGCGGGTGGAATACCTGAAGAAACAGATCGCGAAAAACCTGGATAATCTCTATATCATCAATAACAGTGTGGAAGGGCTGCCAACCCGAGACCTGCTGCTCTCCTGGCTGGATAACGTAATTGCCTATGAGGAAAGCAAAGCAGCCATCCGTGTTTTAGCGGACCGGAAGAAACAATTCCAGCGCTATTATGAGATATTTGCACCCCTGGGGGCTGAAATGAAGCGTATAGAGCGGTTGATCGGGGTGACCGAGAGTGAGTTCCTTCAGTTGCTTCATGACCTGAACCTGGCAAAGCTCCGCCAGCAGGACGATGAAATGTCCACCAACATTAAGGTGGTGGATTCCCCATATTACCCATTAAAACCGCTGGCATCAAAAACATTGTTCCTGGTCGTGCTTGCGGGAATCATCGGATTTTTCCTCATCATTGCAATATTAATCGCACTGGAATATTTTGACACGACAATAAAGACTTCTGAGCGGGCTGAGAGGTTTATCGGGCTCAAGGTAGCCGGGATATACCCCAGAATCACACAACAATTCTACACAGCTGATCTGGAATTTATCCTTCCCAGGCTGGTGGAGATCATCGCTCAGAACGTCAAACTTGCGTTGCAGCAAACACCTGAAATAGCTGAAAAAAGACCCCATACGTTACTTTTTTTCAGTACGCTTGACGACGAAGGAAAGACGACTCTGGGACGCGAACTGATCAAAAAGTTAAAATCATTCGGGGAAAATGTCCTCTATCTGAATTATTTTAAATCCAGTTCTTCTGTCATTGGGAATGGCTACAGTTCTGATCTCTTGGTGGCTGTACCCGCAGATGAAGAGATCCAATACGAGGTGAACGACGGCTTCTTTGAACTGAAAACACTGGAAGATCTGATTCCCGGGTTTGATCTCCTGAAACAGGAACAATATGACTATATCCTTGTTGAATTGCCATCCCTGATTAACAATCCCTATCCGCTGGATGTTATTAAACAATTTGATCTTTCATTGCTGGTTGTCAGGGCGAACCGCTCATGGAAAGAAGCGGATATTATCCAACTGGATTCATTCAAAACCATTTGCAAAATGGATCCTCTTATTCTTCTGAACGGGGTGGAACTCTATTTTCTGGATTCGGTTTTCGGTGATGTCCCTAAACCCCGTTCAGAACTTAGAAGAACCCTTAAGCGCATTCTTCTTTTCCAATTCCGGGAGAAGAGCCGTGTGTGAGTTAGACCCAATCAAGGTAAATGTGTTCAGCAAGATCAAGAAGATACTGGTCGAACAAAACTTCCTTTCCTTACTGGGGAACTTCTCTTCTGCTTTACTTGGGTTTCTGACATTTTTCGTTCTGGTCAGAAGCCTTGACAAAGATCCATTTGGGGAATGGGTTTTATTTATTACTGCTGCTACATTGATAGACATGTTGAGGTTCGGAATTACCCGGGTTGGTTTGACACGATACCTCTCGGGAGTTTCAGCCGAGGAAAGAAAGCATTATATCGGCTCCAGCTGGCTCATTGGTCTGGTCAGTATCCTCCTAATCTGTATTCTTCTTTACCCCGTGCTGATCCTCTTTCCTGAGCCAATCAGAAACTCAGGGTTCTACCTCTTCTTTAAATGGTACCCTGTGTTGGCAATTACTAACCTTCCATGGGGAAATGCCTTATCTATCCTGCAAGCAGATGAGAAATTCGGAAAAATCCTGTTGTTGCGTTTTTTCAACGTTGCCTGTTTCCTTTTGTACCTTGTTTTGAATTATTTCTTCTGGAGAATGAGTGCGGAATGGGTGGTGATCTGGTATATCATCACCAATGTGCTTACTTCGATGATTTCGACTTTCTATAACTGGGATGGATCAAAATATATTTTCCATGCAAAACGGTACACGAATAAGATAACCATTCAATTTGGGAAATACTCCATGGGGACTTCTATCGGCAGCAGCCTTTTAAAGAGTGCCGACTCGTTTATCATCGGGTTGAGTCCGTTTCTGGGCACAACCGGGGTTGCGCTGTACAGCATACCTATAAAGTATACAGAACTCATTGAGATTTCTGTCAGAAGCTTCTCTGCTACTGCGTTCCCCAAACTCTCAAAAGCAAGTATCGACAACGATGCGGATCGCTTCCG
The DNA here is from genome assembly GCA_043806735.1 of bacterium. Lineage (GTDB taxonomy): Bacteria > Bacteroidota > Bacteroidia > Bacteroidales > FEN-979 > QYOJ01. Next base: position 11,501 of record JAZDGR010000149.1, read on the forward strand.
GAAGATCTTTTATCAATACGCCGGGGGCTTGACTTTTTTAGTAATACCGGTGGGAATCTTCTTTGCAATATTTGCGAAAGAGTTTGTTTATCTGTTGGGAGGGAAAGAATACCTGGCCAGTTCAGCAGAACTGGCCATCATCCTTCAGATGTTTATCATTTTTTCCTTTCTGCTTCCCATTGACCGCTTTACAGGAATTGCTCTGGACAGCCTGAACAAACCCAATAAGAATTTTTACAAAACGATTACGATGACAACCGCAAATGTCATCGGCGATGTGATCGCGGTATTTCTCATTCATGCCTTATTCCCATCGATCAGTGTCGTTTCCATTTTGATTTTTGTTTCCATAGGTTCCATTGGTTTCGAAATTATTGGTCTGACCTTTGGTATGTTTCTCCTGAAACAGCAGGTCGGGACAAAATACCGCCCTATCTTTAAAGAAGGAATTTTGTTTTATAAGGATCTTTACAATAAGTTTTTACGGAAAAAAGATGTACCTTTATAAGTCGGATTGAAATTTACAACACCCGTAAAACGAGTTTTATGATTCCTTCGCTAACTGTTCCTGACTGGGTAAAAAGGAATATCGTTTCATTCAATGATATCAACGAAATCCCCGAAGCTGTCTTTGCCCGGATCCGGGAAGGATTGTCCATAAAAAAGGCCGAGGACGCGTTCGTTACCATCGGAGTGATTGCATATAACGAACAAAACACCATTCTCAGTTGCCTTGCTTCGCTCTCGGAACAAAAAACTTCGTTTCCGCTGAGAATTGTCATTTCAAATAATAATTCCACCGATCAAACCCAGTATCTGCTTGATAAATGCGGGGCTTTCTCAGTATTTGAGACTAAAAAGGGGACCGGATATGCCAGACAAGCGGCAATGGATGTAGGCAAAGGAAAATATTTTCTCTGTGCGGATGCAGATTGTATGTATCCCCCCACCTGGGCAAGCGAATTTGCTAAAGCTCTTGAGAAACCTGGTATCTCTGCTGTCTATAGCGTTGATTCCTACATCCCCACTACTAAAAACCGGGTGGCACTGGCTGTTTATGAGATCTTCAGAGATTTTTCCCTTTTTCTTCGGAGGATCAACCGGCCTGAACTTAACGTTGGAGGAGGCAGCTTCGGGATACCATTGGAATTGGGACGAGAGATAGGCTGGCATACAAGGATAAAACGAGGAGAAGACGGGTCGATGGCCTTTGCCTTGAAAGACTATGGGAAAATAGCCTATTTAAACTCATCACGGTCAAGAATTTGGACAACTACCAGATCTCTGGATGATAAAGGAACTTTAATTTCCATGGTATTGGATAAGCTCCGGAAAGAGATTAAACGAGTTCATATATACTTCTTATCTGAAAAGAAAGGTTATCGAGATAAAGAAGACAACACTATTAAAGATTGATTCAATAATAACTTCATATATTTCAGATTGGTTGTTCATGATAGAAAACATCATATGATAGTGACCATCCATCAACCCGAGCATTTTCCATATCTGGGATTTTTTCAAAAAATGAAGACTGCTGACCTGTTCATTGTTTTGGACAACGTGCAATATAAAAAAAACAATTGGGTGAACAGAAATTGGTTCGTTGATGAAAACAACAATAAAAGCTTCTTTACGGTGACAGTCGAATCAAAAGCTTACCATAAAAGCATCAACGAAGTTCTCGTTTCTCCTGATCCGGTTTGGAAAAGAAAATTATTAACAAAGTTATCTTCACACTACAAGTATGACTTTTCGTCAATCTATGAAGGAGAGAAGCTTGTTGACATCAATATGAAAGGGCTTGAGTTCTGTCGCGAGAAGTTAGATATTTCTGTTCCAATGATCATGGCTTCATCCTTACCTGTTACAGGAACAAAATCAGATCTCATTCTTAATTTGTTAAAAGAGGTGAATGCGATTAAGTACATCTCCGGTTCCTTTGGTAAAGAATATCTGGAACTTGATGCATTCAATGATAATCATATTGAAGTTGAATTTTTCAACCCGGATGTTAAAAATTACCATACCATATTAGAATATATTTTCGGATTTGATGAAATCATCTTATAAAACCATAGCTATGAAAAATGTAATGGCAATTGGGGCCCATCCTGATGATGTTGAATTCGGCTGTGCCGGAACCTTGGCAAAACATATAAATAATGGGGATAAAGTTACGATTGTACACATGACTTGCAGTGATAGTATGAATATCTATCATGAGCTGGTTGAGACAAAAGAGACCAGAAAAGCAGAAGCTGAACTGGCCGCAAAAATTATAGGAGCCGATCTGATTATCCTGAATTTTCTGGATCAGCTTGTACCATTTGACCGGGAGAGTATTTTCGCTATTGAGAAAATTATTAAAGATTTACATATAAACACCATTTACTCACACTGGAATGGGGATTCTCACCAGGATCATATCAATACGCTGAAAAGTGTATTTGCAGCAGGAAGATATATAGACAGCATGTTTCTTTTTGAACAAGTTCCCTATCCCAGAGTAGGTAAAATTTTCTCTGAAGTAAACTATTATGTGGATATCTCCGACTTTTATGAGATCAAAGAACGATCAATTTTAGCGCATGAATCACAGAATATCGGAAGATATCAAAATAAAATCCGTACCGGGATGAGATCGTTGGCAGAATTCCGCGGGAGTCAGTGTAATTGTAAATATGCTGAGGCTTTTGAAGCAGTCAAGCAAATCATTCGCTAACCGTTCAGTTACCAGGTTTTTTCGAAACTGGCCTTGTCAAATTTAACGAATCTGTCAATAAAATAACTTGGGTACTTTCGGGAAAGCAATAATGGATCTTTATGACCAATTTTATAGATCAATGCCAAAGGCATAAGCAAGAGGAAAAACGTTAAGGTCAGTAAAACAGTATTTACAACGAAACCCACCCCTTTCGCTAAGTAATTCCATACGTAGGTTACTTTCCCACTGACCCAGGAGGATAAAATTCCCGTCATTCCAATGATGAATGAAACCAGGATAGCCCACTCCCAGGAAAATACCAGGTACAAGAAAATAAATCCCATCGAAATAACAAGGATGACCTCTTTACTTTTTTCTTTCTTCATGACTCAGCGTTAAAAAAGTGTATAGATAAAGGGGGCAAGGGCGCTCGATCCGCCAAAGACCAGTAAAATCCCGATTAATAAAAGGAACAGAATGATCGGCGCCAGCCACCATTTTTTTCGCTCTCTTAGAAAAAGCCATAAGTCCTTAATGAATTCCATCAGAATGCTATTTTTTTTGAATGAATGTATTGTTCAATTTCTTTTCCACGCGTTGATTGACAAGTGCGCTTGGATGAGCATCATTGAAACTACTTTTTTTGATGCCGTTTTCAACACAAAAGTATGAGATAGTTTTCTGAAAACCTAATTTCCCCCCATATCCTTGAAAGGCTGCTCAAGGAACTAAAACACTGCTGATAAACCTCTTTTATGGCGTGAATGGCAAATATCCTCTTTGATGTAGAAATTGATGTAACTTCCTGGCATAATATGAATTCGCTATGGGATTGGGGTGTCCATCATAGGGGTAATTGCAAAATACTCCACTGGTATTAGAAACGGAGATATCTATCGCGGGAATACCATGTTCACTGCAAAAATCCAACATTTGGTAAGTTTTCTTATCAGCCGCAATACCAGCAACTATAAAAACAATTTGCCGGCTTCGACAAATTTCGTTCATTTTCAGAAGGATAGCCTGAGAAATCTTATGGCTATTTGAAAAAGATGAAGTAATAGTATTGACTCCTCTTTCTACAAAGTGGATAAGCGCAGAATGCTTACTTAATGGAACACGATTATAAATAATGATAGGTTTGTAAATGATCAGAGAATCGTTCTTATCCACAGAAGCATATGGTTGAACCAAAGGTCCAAGAAAATTGTATACAGTAGCAGCTTTTCGCCGGGTGGCATTCATGGTGTTTCGTCCATCATGTAAAGAGCCATAGGCCATAATTACAATTTTTGGGGGGGGCTTTTGTTTTAAATCCCTTTCCAACTGCAATAATCCTTGAATAGTACCATAGCCATTCACTCCGTAATTGACAACATCTATTTCCGGGTTCATACTCTGAAGTCTGTATGGATATGTTTCCCAATCATTTAGCGACCAGCCATAGGTATTGGAACACCCCAGAATCCAGACGGCCGGCTTACAAATATATTTCTGATTATCATCAATTGCCCGGGTTATTCGAAATCCATTGGAATCATTCGTGCATATACAGAAATAATCTGATGTAAAATGCACATAATATTTTCCCGGTTTATTACCATATCCTATAAAAGTATCTGGTTGAACCATACCTCCCTCTGGTTCAATCCTAATCGATGGTCCTTTTGCAAGATAATCTGGTTTAAATCCAAGAATCCGTAACCCAATCTCACTGATAACAAAAAGGAATCCAAGAATGATAAATAATGAAAGAATAGGCCGGAGGTACTTTTTACTCTTCATTTACTCTCCCAATTCATGCCAGTCTATAGATCAACCTGCCTTCCATTCTCAATCCAGTTGAAACGCTTCACTCCATTTTTCACGGTTTTCCCAATCCGGCTGTTCTGTTTTAACAAACAGAAAGTTGTTAATTACCAGAAAATCCATCTCTGTCCGCATGAAACATCTGTATGCATCATCAGGGTTGCATACAATGGGTTCACCACGAACATTAAAACTCGTGTTCACAATGACCCCGTAATTTGTTTTTTGCTTAAACGTATTTATTAGTTGCCAATATTTCGGATTCGTCTCCTTATGAACTGTTTGTATCCTTGCTGAAAAATCAAGATGAGTGACCGATTGAATGTCGCTCCTGATAAAATAGAGTTTTTCCCAGAGCGGAAGTTGTGCGTAATTCCCAGGCAACTCTTTCCTGCGGTCTTTTTGCACATCGGCAATCAATAACATGTAAGGAGATGGCGCATCCAGCTCAAAAAACTCAGAACAGTCTTCCATTAATACTGATGGAGCAAAAGGCCTAAATCCTTCTCTGTATTTGATTTTCAAGTTTATTTTTTTTTGCATTTCGACATTTCTGGCGTCACCTAGAATGCTACGGTTTCCCAATGCCCTGGGGCCAAATTCCATTCTACCCTGAAACCAGCCAACCACACTTCCATTCATCAGGTACTCGGCGGTTTGCTGACAGAGGTCATCAAATTGATCATATTGATGGTAAACCGCTTTATATCTTTTCGCCATGATTTCAACTTCTTTATCGGAGAAATCAGGTCCCAGATAAGCTCCCTGCATTCCATCCATCACAAATTGGTCAACTTCTCTGTCCCCATCAAAATACAGGTAATAAGCCGTTAATGCTGCTCCCAAAGCTCCACCGGCATCACCGGCTGCCGGCTGAATAAATAGTTGTTCAAATAACCCTGACTTAAGCAATTTTCCATTAGCTACACAATTTAATGCAACTCCGCCTGCCATACAAAGATTTCGTGCTTTTGTCAACCTTTTGGCCTCTTCCGCCATTTTGAAAATAATCTCCTCTGTTACTATCTGAATTGCTAAGGCCAGATCACAATGGTGTTGTTCGAGTTTTGATTCAGGTTTACGTCGTGGGAATCCAAAAATTTTCTCCCAGGATTTATCATCAACCATCCGAAGTCCGGTAGCATATTTGAAATATTTCTGATTCAACCTGATAGAACCATCTTCTTTGATTTCGACCAGATACTTCCTGATCAAATCGATATAATTCATTGTGCGCGCCGAGTGAGGATCCCCATATGGAGCAAGGCCCATCAACTTATACTCGCCCGAATTTACTGTAAACCCAATGTAATAGGTTACTGCTGAATAAAGCAGCCCAACCGAGTGTGGAAATCTCATCTCTTTCAGCACCGTGATCTCCTTCCCCTTTCCATGGCATATCGAAGCCGTTGCCCATTCCCCTACCCCATCAATTGTCAAAATTGCTGCTTCTTCAAATGGAGATGGATAGAAAGCACTTCCCGCATGAGAGATATGATGCTCAGGAAAAAGAAGGGGGATCCTTTTTTTGTCAAACGGCATGATGCTAAACAATTCATCATGGATGATCTTTTTCAAAAAAATCTTTTCTTTAATCCAGACGGGAACTGCAATAAGGAATGAGGTAAGTCCCTTCGGTGCAAATGCATAATATGTTTCCAGGAGTCGTTCAAATTTAAGTAGCGGTTTATCGTAGAAAACAATAGCATCCAGTTCGTTGATCGAACAACCGGCGTATTCAAGGCAATACTTGATCGCATTTACAGGAAAAACAGACGTGTGCTTTTTCCTGGTAAACCGTTCCTCCTGAGCAGCAGCCAAGATGGTTCCGTTTCGAATAATCGCTGCAGCCGAATCATGATAAAACGCGGATATTCCAAGTATGTTCTTCATAGTTGAATTTGTAATGAGTTATCTGACTTCTTTTGCACACAGGCCTCTTGATCCAACTTTGGTGCAATAAATATAAAGGCCATACAAGTATACATGATAAGTCCGGTAGGCATCTGACCGAATACCCCATTACCATAACTCGAAACCATGACTCCAAAAATGCCACTGATGATTGCCATCATTTTGCCTTTAAACCCTGGGTCTCTAATCCGGTGCATGATTATATAGGAACCCTTAATCAGGACAAAAGACATAATCCCAAGGTGCAATAATAGTCCAACTATACCTTGTTCGGCCCATATATCAACGTACCAACTGTCTGTTGGGGTATTCGCAAGAAATGTGTTTGGAGTAAATCGTTGTGCCTTTGCACCCGCCATACCTATCCCTCCTCCAAAAGGTCTGACAGCCAGATATGGACGGAGTTTTTGCCTGTTCTGCAGGCGAACGATGAGCGAAGGATTATTCGGATCAAAGCCAGTCCTCATGCGTCGAATAAAATAATACCTCTGTCCAATATATGTATACCTAAAAAAAACATAAACAGATATGCCTACCACAAGTCCAAATATTAAGAGTTTAAAATTCCTGTTCAGAATAAGGAAAAACAATCCGGCTCCTGCAAGAGCACCCCAGATTCCTCTTGTCCCGGAAATAATCATCCCATAAAAACAGAAAAAAGCGGTAATTAGAAAAAATACTTTTTCCCGGTTTTTATTCGTAGTCAGGGCAATGATAGAAGCAACCATTCCTGTGTGGGCTTGAGAAGCCCCAAACTGACCGGCATCACTGAAAAAGGAAAAAACCCGGAGTTCACCAAACAGAATATGGGTTATCCCCCCCTCAACATTGAGCCAGTACAATTCCAAGGGATCTAAACCGATATATAACTGAATCATGCCCTTTATTGAAGCAAGGATTTCGAAAAAGGCCCAGAGGTATAAAAAATAGATGAAATACTTATATTTATCGAAAAGAATCAGCACCAGAATAACTGTCATCAGCATATAAAGGCTGACCCCTCTCATAAAATAAATCCAAGCGAGCGGGTTTTTCGAAAGAGGATTAAATAGTTCAAAACAGGTATATCCGAACCAGAGTAGAGACAAAATGACAACATCGTTCTTCAGTTTCGACCAATCAAACTTTATATAAAAAAATTTAAAAAAAACCGCTATGTAAGTCAGTGCAAGAAACCCATCAACCAATAATCCAAACGGTGCACCTAAAATATATCGGCTCAGTCCTAATGCAATAAAATTTACGACATAAACTGCGAAGAAAGACACAACCGGATTTTCGAAGGCTTTCACCAGGAAGAAAACTGCAAACGGAAGAACCAGGAGCGCGGCAACCGCAAGCATGCCTTTGGAGGCAATGAAGTACCCGACACCGACGAGGCTGATAAAAAGAAGTGATAAAACCAACAGGTTGTTTACTCTGTAGGCGCCTGTTTTCAGTGAGAAGGGATCGGTCATATCCGGAATGATCGCAGCTACAATTAACAGTTCAAATATAGAAAAATCCGGTAACCCTTGTATTATTCTTCACTTTTTATTATAAATTTACTTTCGGGAATTCTGCGGTTTAATACGATATCATGAGTGAAGTATTGCACAAAAACAAAGAGCGATCGCTGGTTTCTATCATCACAGTCAATTACAATCATTCGGATGTGACTTGCCAGATGCTGGAATCGCTCTTCCAAATTTCCTATCCCAATTACGAGGTCATCGTGATCGACAACGGCTCTCCTGATGATAATCCGAAAATCATCAAGGAACAATTTCCCAAAATTGAATATATTGAAACCGGGGAAAACCTGGGCTTTGCAGGAGCGAATAACCTTGGAATCTGCCTGTCGAAAGGGAAATACATGCTACTGATTAACAACGATACGATCGTTACACCGGGGTTTCTTGAACCGCTCGTCGATAAAATGGAATCGGATCCCGGGATCGGAGCCGTAAGCCCCAAGATAAGGTACCACTACCTCCCCGACACCATCCAATTCGCCGGTATGACGCATATCAATTCCTATACGGTCAGAAGCCATACTTATGGTCATATGGAGAAAGACACCGGACAGCATGACAAGGATCGGATTTCGGGCTATGCTCATGGCGCTGCCATGATGGTTTCGAGGGAAGTTGTAAATAAAATAGGACTGATGTCTATGGCGTTCTTCCTTTATTACGAAGAACTTGACTGGGGTTACCGGATGCGGTTAGGAGGATATAAGATCTACTATGTTCACGACTCCCTGATATATCACCTTGAATCGGTCGCCACCGGGAAAGAAAGCCCGTTCAAAACTTATTATCTTAACCGGAGCCGGTTGCTTTACATGCGACGGAATGTGAGAGGGCCCAAATCCATCATACCCATCCTTTTTCAGTTGATCATAGCCATCCCTAAGAACATGCTGAGTTTTCTTCTCCACAGAAGGATTGACCTTTTTCGTGCCTATTGCAAAGCCGTCGGGTGGCAAGTCCGGACTGCGTTTCATAAATTCATTCACGAACACCCCACATGTTAAACCGGAAGAAGCTCAAACGATATCCCTTGGTTTCCATTGTTGCCGTGAACTATGACCATCCGGAAGTGACGTGTGATTTCATCGAATCCCTTCATAAGATCACCTACCCAAACATCGAAGTAATCATTATCGACAACAAGTCGCCCAATGATAATCCGGCGATCATCAAAGAACGATTTCCCAATGTGATCCTTTACGAAAGCCATATCAACTGGGGATTTGCCGGTGGAAATAACCAGGGGATCATGCGTGCAAAAGGGGAATATGTGCTGTTACTGAACAACGATACCATCGTGGACCCTTATTTTTTGGAGCCGCTTGTGGAAAAGTTGGAAGAACATCCTGAGATCGGGGCGGTAAGTCCGAAAATCAGGTTCTATTACGACCCTCAAATCATCCAGTACGCCGGATTTTACCCGATCAACCGATATACGGTACGGAACGCATCCGTCGGATTCAGGGAAAAAGATACGGGACAGTACGACTTGGATACCGAGACTGCTTATGCCCATGGCGCTGCGATGATGGTCCCCATGAAGGTCATCAAAGAGATCGGATTGATGTCCTATATATTTTTTCTTTATTATGAGGAGGCCGACTGGAGTTATCGTATCAAAAAAGCGGGGTATCAGATCTGGTATGTAGCAAACTCCCTGGTCTATCACAAAGAATCCGTCTCAACCGGGAAACTAAGTGTCATGAAAACCTATTACCTGAATCGCAACCGGCTGGTATTTATGCGGAGAAATATCGCAGGAAATGATTTCTATGTAGGAATTCTTTACCAGCTCTTTGTGGCGATTCCCAAGAACATTCTGGTTCTTCTCCTGAAACTCAGGATCGGATATGTGCATGCCTTTCTTCGGGCGCTGGGATGGCATCTCAGGAATATCTTGAATAAGGATATCCATAATAATCCCTCGTTGTAACCTTGCCATATAAAGAAATCTGCACATTTTTAACAAAAATGCCTTATTTTTGTTATAGGTTTTTTTCTTATTCCGACAAACTCCTGTTATGTTCATACAGCTCATTTCCCTCTTGCTGATAATCTTTCAATGGATCATCCTGGTGTACCTGGCGTTTGGGACTCTTTATATTTTCGTGTTTGCAACTGCTTCCCTTTTTCATTACCGGCCAAGAAAATCCGAAAAGGAGGATCTTCGCAGGATCACTGTCATGATCCCGGCATATAAAGAAGATGCAGTAATACTAGAAGTAGCCAATGATGCACTTCAACAGAATTATCCGAAGGATAAATACGAGGTCGTCTTGATCGCGGATTCTTTTCAACCGGAAACGCTTGAGAAACTTAAGGAAATGCCCATCAAGGTGATCGAGGTATCCTTCGACCAAAGCACCAAATCCAAAGCGTTGAATAAAACTATGTCCTTGCTCCCTGATGATCTGTTTGATATTGTTGTTATCCTGGATGCCGACAACCTGATGGAGCGGGATTTCCTGACCCGAATCAACAATGCTTACAATGCCGGATGTATTGCCATTCAAGGGCACCGGATCGCGAAAAATACCAACAACTCCTTTGCTATTTTGGATGCAGTCAGTGAAGAAATCAACAATTCGACCTTTCGAAAGGGACACCGTAGATTAGGACTTTCTTCCAGTCTGATCGGTTCGGGGATGGCTTTTGACTACCGGTTCTTCAAAACGTTGATGTCCTCAGTAAAAGCTGTCGGAGGTTTTGATAAAGAGATCGAGTTGAAAATGCTGAAGGAGGGGGTCCGAATCGAATATCTGGATAGAGCGATGGTCTATGATGAAAAAGTGCAGAAAGAGGAGGTGTTCGTAAGGCAGCGCCGCCGCTGGCTCTCGGCCCAGATTTATTATGCTGCCTATTTCGGGGATGCCCTTCGTGCGTTTTTTACAAAAGGGAATATCGATTACCTCGACAAAGCTACACAGATGCTTCTTCCTCCGCGCATCTTATTGATCGGTTTATTACCCCTATTCACCCTGCTCTCCATTTTCGTTAATCCGCTACTCTATACGATGATCTGGGCAGGACTCCTGGGGATGCTGATCCTGACTTTTCTCTTTGCTATCCCCCGGAAATTTTACACTACCCAGACGCTGGTGGCTATTTTGTCCATCCCGAGAGGGATCTTTCTGATGTTGATCTCCCTCATTACCACCAAAGGAGCTAATAAGAAGTTCCTTCACACTGAACATACATCATCAACTAAGGAGTAATTGTTTTAAGCAAAGAACCTTATGAGAGTAGGAATCGAAGGACAGCGACTGTTCAGACCCAAAAAGCACGGAATGGATTTCGTTGCACTTGAACTGGTGAAAAATATTCGGCAGATCGATACAGAGAACGAATATTATATCTTCGTCAAACCGGATGAGGATGTGTGCCTCCAATCAACAGGAAATGTGAACATCGTGGAACTTGGCGGAGGCCCCTACCCTACGTGGGAGCAGCATGCTTTGCCGCATGCCGTAAAAAAATACAAATGCGACCTCCTCCATTGTACAAGCAATACCGCCCCCTTGTATAACCCGGCTCCTATGATCGTTACCCTTCATGACATCTTTTACCTCGAGAATGTCAGCCTCTTCAACAAAGGTTTTTCGGCTTATCAGAAATTCGGGAATATGTACCGCAGGTATATTGTCCCAGCCGTCGTGAAAAGAGCCAAACGGGTAATCACTGTTTCCAAATCAGAGAAAAACCGGATTATTCACTTCTCCAAGTTACATGACAATCGAGTATCGGTGGTATACAACGGGGTAAGCCTGAATTTTAAACCTGTTACAAATCCTTCCGTACTGGACGAAGTCCGCGTGAAATACAAATTACCTGAACGATTCATTTTCTTCCTGGGAAATACCGATCCTAAGAAAAACACCAAAGGAGTTCTTACAGCCTTTACGAAGTATATCCGGGAAACAAACGGTCAGATCCCGATCGTCATTGCAGATTATCCGCTAGAAGACCTGGAGCGAATCCTGTTGGAAATACATGAACCAGACATCATTCAGTATATCCACCGGCTTGATTACGTCAAAAACACCGACCTGCCGGGAATCTACACCATGGCAGCTGTATTTCTTTACCCATCTTTCCGGGAAAGTTTCGGGATCCCGATACTGGAAGCAATGTCCTGCGGCACCCCGGTGATTACCTCCAACGTATTTGCCATGCCGGAAGTTGCCGGGGAGGCAGCTGTTCTGGTGGATCCGACGAATCCCTATGACCTGGCGCGTGCAATGCACCGGGTGTTGACCGAGCCTGGACTTAGCAAGAGCTTGTCAGAAAAAGGATTCGTGCAGGCAACCCGTTTCTCCTGGACCAAAATGGCAAAAGATTACATGGATATTTATAAGGAAATTGTTGAGAAAACCGCACGTCGTACTTAACCTATATCGAGATGGAAAACAGGGATTTTATCATCTTCGGACTTCAAGCCTGGGATATTCCCATTGGCAGTACGTGCAAATACACCGCCACGGAAATTTCCCGCAAGAACCGGGTACTTTTCGTAAATCCGCCCCTGATGCGCAGTTCTTTGCTGAAGAATGCGGAAAGTCCGCAGGTTCAGAAAAGAAAAAGGATCCTGGAGGGGAAGGAACCCGATCTGATTCAGGTTTCCCCGAACTTGTGGGTTTTATTCCCCAAAATGGTGAGTGAGTCCATCAACTGGATCCCGGTTCATCAGATCTTTGATCTTTTAAACTACCTGAACGAGTGGACCCTTGCCTCAAAAATCAAAAAAGCTATCCGGGAGCTTGGATTTCATGACTATATCATTCTGAACGATAATTCGATGCTGACCGGCTACTTCCTGAAAGAGCTGCTCAAGCCCTGCCTCTATATCTACCTGCTCCGTGATGCAGTTACCCTGGTTGCCTACCATAAAAAGCATGGATCCCTGCTGGAACCTAAATTGATTGCCAAGTCGGATCTGGCAGTGACGAATTCAGACTACTTCTGCAACTATGCAAAAAAGTATAATCCCAATTCATACATGATCGGCCAGGGCTGCGATGTATCCATGTACAGTGATAAAGACGGCACGCTTCCTCTCCCCGCTGATGTAACGGGGATCCCGCGCCCGATCATCGGTTATACCGGCGCCCTCACCACTATCCGCCTGGATCCGGGTATCCTGGTATATGTTGCGAAGGCACGGCCGGATTGGAGCCTCGTCCTGGTCGGACCCGAAGATACAGTTTTCAAAAACAGCGAACTCCATCAGCTTCACAATGTACATTTCCTAGGCAGAAAAGACCCGGATAAGCTTCCGGGGTATGTGAAATCGTTTGATATTGCCATCAATCCTCAGATCCTTAATCCCATTACGGACGTAAACTATCCGTTAAAAATTGACGAGTACCTGGCCATGGGGAAACCTGTAGTAGCTACAAAAACCACATTTATGGGTTACTTTAAAGACTATGCATGCCTGGCATCGACCTATGAAGAATGGGTCCTTTGCATTGAAAAAGCCTTACTGGAACATTCTCCGGAATGGATTGCCAAATGGAAAGCATTGGCAGCGGAACATAGCTGGGAAAACTTTGTCGGAAAGATTTACGCTTTATCGATGAATATTGAAAACAAAAGGAAACCCCGATGAATCCTCATTGCGATATCGTGATCACCGGACTTCAGTCGTGGTATATGGCCATGGGAGGAAATATTGTCAATATGGCCAAAGAGCTCTCAAAGCAGCACCGGGTTCTTTTCGTCAATTATGCGGTTGACAGGCTTACTCTGCTTCGGCAACGCCAGAGCATTGCCGTAAAAAAATACAAAGAGGTCCGCACTGACCCCTCTTCTTCGTTCGAACAGATCTCCGAAACGCTATGGGTTTATACCCCTGATGTAGTTTTGGAATCCGTCAGCCAGATTAGACCCCGGTGGATCTTTGATCGTGTAAATGCGCTCAACATGAAGCGGTTTGGGAACAAGGTGAAACATGCGGTGCAGAAACTGGGATTCCGGGATTTTATCCTGCTGACCGACAGTGACTTTTACCGCAGCTTCAGGATAAAAGAGACACTCCACCCCTCCCTGCTGGTATATTATATAAGGGATAATATGATTGCTACCGATTTTTTTCGCTTTCATGGCGCACGGATGGAGGAGGCCATGATACGGAAAGCGGATCTGGTAGCAGCCAATTCGGAATTCCTGGCCGCATACGCACGAAAGTACAATCCCAACTCATTCTATGTCGGGCAGGGATGCGATTCGAAACTGTTCAATCCGGAGAAAGTCCTTGAAACTCCTGAAGACATGAAAAAGATCAGGGAGAAGTTCAAACCTGTAGTCGGATACATCGGCGCGCTGAGAAGTCTCCGGATCGATCTCGCGTTGCTGGAGTTTATTGCAAACAACCGTCCTGGATGGGCTCTTGTCCTAGTGGGGCCGGAAGATGAAGCCTTCCGGAGAAGCAAGCTGCATGACCTGCCCAACGTATTTTTTCTTGGCTCAAAAAAAGAGGCGGAATTACCCGGGTACGTTCAGGCGCTTGATGTTGCCATCAATCCCCAGGTATATAATGAGATCACACGAGGCAACTATCCCCGGAAGATCGACGAATACCTAGCCATGGGGAAACCTGTTGTCGCCACAAA